>JABSPI010000230.1 GCA_013214365.1 Erythrobacter sp. | reverse complement strand
ATAATGCCGAACCCGCCCGAACGATCGGTCTGGCCGCTCGTGCTTTTAGATGTGCTGGTGCTTTCGACCAGCCGAATGGTGACCATATCGCCGAGCCGGCGCGCGCGGTTGCCCACCACCAAGCCGGCATAGCCTTGGCTGGCCTGAAAAATTGCACCTTCGCTTATCTTGGCCCCCACATTGGTCCCATTATCGACGGGACCATTTATGGGGCCATTTTCTGGCCCGTTTTCTGGTCCCAAAACAGGACCGGCAGCGGGTGGCGGCGGGGGCGCGGTGAAGCCCAGCGGGCGCGGGCCACCTTCGCCAATACAGGCCGACAGAGCCAGACCCAGCGCGATTGCTGCGCACAGCCGGGCGCGCGCATGTACAAATGCAGAAACAGGCCAAAAAACGGGCCGGATTATTGGGCGAGTTGCCGAACGGGGATTAGGAATCATCATCGCCTCCTGATCACAAAGTCTGGTTGGCATTGCGCAGCATCTCGTCGACCGAGCTGACCATTTTCGAATTGATTTCATAGGCGCGCTGCGCCTCGATCATCTCGACCAGTTCCTCGACCACATTGACATTCGAGGTCTCGAGCATGCCTTGGCGGATATTGCCGCGGCCATTTTGACCGGCAATGCCGCTATCGGCCGGGCCGCTAGCGGCGGTTTCAGCCAGAAAATTGTCACCAATGGCGCGCAATCCGGCCGGATTGACGAAATTGGCAACTTGCAATTGCCCAATCTGGATCGGGGTGGATTGGCCCGGCTGGGTTGCGCTGACCGTGCCGTCGGGGGCGACAGTGATTGCCTGCGCGCCGGCAGGCACCTGGATCGGCGGGGTCAGTGAATAACCTTGGCCGGTGACCAGCTGCCCCTCGGGCGACAAAGTGAAATTGCCCGCTCGGGTATAGGCGATCTCGCCCCCACCCGGCAGTTCAACCTGAAAAAATCCCGGCCCCTCAAGCGCCAGATCGAGCGCATTGCCGGTCTGGTTAAGAGTGCCCTGGGCCTCGATCCGGCTGGTCCCCATCACTTGCACACCCGTGCCCAGATTGAGCCCCACCGCATAAGTGGTCTCGCCGGTCGATTGTTGTCCGGCAATGCGCATCTCCTGATAGGCGAGCGTGGCGAAATCGGCCCGGTCGCGTTTGAACCCGGTGGTCCCGATATTGGCGAGATTGTTGGCGATCACGCGCATCCGCGCATCTTGCGCCTCAAGCCCGGTGCGGGCGACGTGGAGAGCAGAATTTGGCATGGGATGAATTCCTTTGAATGCGTTTTGGCCTCAAGCCGGGCCAAGGACACGAGCGGGTGAAAAAGCGCGGATCGATCAGGCCATCCGCAACAGGCCGCTGCCTGCTTCGTCGAGTTCACCGGCGGTCTGGATCACTTTGAGCCGTTGTTCGAATGCCCGCTGGGCCTCGATCATCTGGACCAGTGTTTCGGCGGTTTCGACATTGGATTGTTCGAGCGCACCAGTGCGCAGCCGCGCAGTGGGATCGCCGGGCAAAACCCCGCCACCAAGCACTTTGAGGAAGCTATCAATCCCCTTGGCAAGCGGGCTGCCAGCGGCCGATACCAGTTTGATCCGGTCGAGTATGGCGGGCTCGGCATCGGGCTGGGCGGGATCGCTGGCCAGCAAGCTGCCATCGCTGGCCAGCCGGATCTGCGCGCCCGCAGGCACGCTGATCGGGGCGCCGCCCTCGCCCAGAACCGGCAAGCCTTCGCCATTTTCCAGCAATCCGGTTGGGGTCACTCTGAGGTCGCCGCGGCGCGAGTAAAACTCGCCGCCCCCCGGCGCCTGAAACGCGATCAACGCCGCGCCTTCGACCGCGATATCGAGCGGCTGGCCGGTCGCATTGACCTTGGCCGCTCCCATATCTGCGCCGCGCACCGAACCGCGTGCCATCGCGCGCGCATCGAGCGACCCATCGGTCAAAGTGGCCGCCTTGACCGCGAAGATCTCCTGCCGGAAGCCCGGCGTAGAGGCATTGGCCAGATTGTTGGCGACCATGCGTTGGCGGTCCATCGCGGCATTGACCCCGGTCAGCGCGGTGTAGATCATACGGTCCATGGCTCAGCTCCGTACAGCGATCATTTACCGCTGCAGATTCAAGACGGTCTGCGAAATCGCAGTGGCGGTGTCGATCGCGCGGGCATTGGCCTGGAAATTGCGCTGCGCAGTCAGCAGCGAGACCATTTCTTCAGCCAGATCGACATTCGAACGCTCGAGCGCGCCCGACATCAATTGGCCAAAATTGCCAATCCCGGGCTCGCCATATTGGGGCGCGCCGGAATCGGCAGATGCCTCCCATTTGGTCTGGCCAATAGGGCGCAAGCCCCCCACCGCCGGAAAAGACGCGATCGCCAATTGCGCGACCGGTTCGCTGGTGCCATCGGAATAGGCCGCGCTGACAATGCCGCGCCGGTCAACCGACACGCTCGACAAGACAGAGCCGGCCGCATTGCTGGTGGGGATCACCACATTGACCGGGACCGTGCCGGTGCGCACGCCGGTTGGATCAACCGTGAAAGCTTGCACCAGATCGCCATTGGCATCCTTCATCGCGCCCGAGGCATCGACCTGCATATTGCCGTTGCGGCTGAAGGTGAGGTCGCCCGAAATCGGATTGGCGGTTGCGAAAAAACCATCGCCATTGATCGCCAAATCGAGTGCGCGCCCGGTCTGCTCCAATGGGCCCAGAGTGAAGTCCTGATTGATCGAAGACACCGCAGCACCAATCCCCGGGGTCTGGCGCGGATCGATATTGCTGCCGGTGGCAACAAGGTCGGAAAACGCGGCATTGCTCTTTTTAAAGCCCGCGGTTTCGGCATTGGCGATATTGTTCGAAATGACGCGCAAATCGGTTTCGGCATTGCGCATACCGCTTAGGGACGTGAAGAAAGACATGGGTCAAAGCTCCTTGTGAAAAGGGGGAAATCAAGCGATCGGTTGCGGCGAGGCCTGCGGGGGTGGAGGGGAACTGGCGGCTGCAGCAGACGCCGCTGCCGCCTCGGCCGCAGCCGCCGCCGCAGCGGTGGCCGCCTCTTGTGCCGCGATCAGCGCATCAAGCTTGGCCGAAATCTCTGCCAAGCTTGCGCGTGATGCGGTCCCGTTTTCGAGCGTCGAGAACTGAGCAAGCTGGGCCACCATCTGCTCGTTGCTTTGCGGCTCGAGCGGATCCTGATTGGCCAATTGCGCGGTCATCAGGCGCAAAAAATCCTCTGAATCGAGCGCGGCTGCTGCACTTTCACGCACAATCGTCGAGGGCGCATTCAGCCGGTCAAGCGCTGCCTGAACTTGATCGGTTGCAGCCGGGTTTGACGATATGGCGGGGACAGAATTTGGCATGATCAATTGCTCCTAAGGGTTTCAAGCATCAATTGCTTGGCGGTCTGCAGTGCCTGAACCATGTTCTGGTATTGGCGCGCGCTTTCCATGATCTCGATCATTTCAGCATTCTGATCGACGGGGGCTTCATAAATATGGCCGGTTTCATCAGCCATCGGATGGGCCGGATCATAGCGTTTGATGGGCGCTGCATCGGACCGCACCAGGCCCTCGCTGCGGACCGCCGCGATTCCGCTCGCGCGGTCGAGTTCGGTGCGAAACACTGCACGGATCGGGCGATAGGTGGCCTCCTCGCTGGAGGCGACCGAGCCCGAATTGACAAGGTTCGAGGTCGCCGCATTCATCCGCACCAATTGTGCAGACATCGCCTGTTCGGTCATCGAAAACAAAGTGGCGCGCGATGTGTCAGGCATGAATCATTCCCCTTTCAACGCGCGGGTGATCGTATTGACCTTGCCCTGCACGAAGCTGAGCGTGGCCGAATAGGCGAGCGCGTTTTGTGCAAAGGCGACCTGTTCACGCCCCAATTCAACCGTATTGCCATCGAGCGAAGGCAGCGCCGATTGGCGGTACAATAGATGCGGACTGCCTGCGGTGATGGCGCCGTTGAAACCCGTTGGGTTCTGAGCCTGGAGCCGGGCATCGAGCGCGGCGTTGAAATCAATGTCGCGCGCTTTGAAACCGGGTGTGGCCGCATTGGCGATATTGGATGCCAAAACACCCATCCGGGCCGAGCGCAGCTCGAGTGCGGCGCCGTGTATGCCAAAGATTTGCTCGCTCATGCGCTGCGCCGCTCCTTTGCCGGCTTAAACAATCGACTCGCTGGCCGTTCGCGAGGGGGTTATGCAGTTTGCGTGCCAAACACCGCGCAATCAGGGGCAATCAGGGCAAAGCCGGAGGCAAGAGTGCGTGGTCCGGCAAATAGGTGCAGCCCGAACGGCAAGCTTTTGCCCCTTAAGCCTGGCCGTGCCGGGCCGTTCTAAGGATAGACCGCCACCCGCACCGGCCGCCCACATTGGCCATCCACAGCGCCGCTCTCAACCGGCCCAGTCAAACCGCGCCCAACAACACGGCCCAACGACACGAAAGCGAGGTCAAGATGCCCACTTCAGTCATGGCTTTGCTGGACCTACACGCCTTTACGGTGGTGACGCTGGGTACGGTGCTGGCGACGCTGGCGCATTGCGGCTGGCGCGACACCAAATCCGGTTTGAAGGCCGCAGGGCAATTGGGCGCTGCGGGTTTCGACGAACATGCCAATCGCGCCGCACTCGCCCGGTTCTCGCGTGATTTGCGCGCCAATGGGCGGCTGCGCGTGGATCCCCCCAACCTGCCCGACCGGGCGATGACCACGCTCATTCGCTCCTATCTGCTCGACGGCTCGCTCGACCGCTTGCGCGCCAAGGCCAAGGTCCAGTGCGCCGCCCGCATCGCGCATTGCGCACGCGGCGCGCGGATATTTGAAACCGCGGGCGAACTCGCGCCAGTCTTTGGCCTCGTGGGGACCTTGTTTGCGATCACCCAATTGGCGCCCAATACCGGCGAAAGCGCCACGCAAACCACTATGGCGGCGGTCGCGGTCGCGGTGCTGTCCTCGCTCTATGGCGTGCTCAGCGCGCATCTGGTCTACCTCCCGCTGGGGCGCGCAATCGAACGGCGCGGCGAGCTTGCAGAGGCCCAGCGTAGCGGTTTGATCGACTGGTTCGAGGCAGAATTGAGCGGGCTGCATGAGGTCTCTGGCGACCCACCCAAACGCGCGGAACCCGTCGCTCGCGCAGTCCCGCTCAAAGGTGCCGCGTGACCCGCGCAATGGCACCGTCATGGCAGCTGGTTCTGGCGGATCTGGCGCTGATCTTATTTTTGGTAACGCTGTGCGCACTGGCCTATTCCGCGCCGCAGGCGCCAGACAGAAATGATCAGGCGCCCAGCGCGCTAGGCCAGCGCCTCGCTGCCCATGTGGCCCCCTCGCAGGCTTTGTTCCGGCCGGTCGAAGGCGGGCCCAGCCTTGCCCAATGGTTGGCGCAGCGCCCGGGCGACCAGCGCGCCACCGTGACCATATTCGCGCGCCATTCGGGTGCGGACCGGGCCGCGATCTGGGAAGCGGCGCGCGCGCTCTCGAGCGATGCGGCGCGCTCGGGATTTGCCGTGCGGGTGGTGATCACCAGCGGCCCAAGCAGCGATCTGCATGCCAGCCTTGCCTATGACGCGCCGATCGATCGGAAAGATGATGCGGCAAAAGTGACGCATATGGATTGAAAGGCGACCCCATTTAGCGCCGCCATTAAAAATGGATGCTTTGAATGGGCGTATTAGACGGCCCTATCAGGGCCGACCGAACCGGGTTTAGCCCGCGATAATCCGGTCGCGGCCTGCCGCTTTGGCTTCATACAGCGCCGCATCGGCGCGCGCCAAAGCCTGCTGCGCATCATCCATATCCTCGACCTCGACCAGGCCGCCGGAAAAGGTGATCCGGCCAAAGGATTTATTGGTCTCACGGTTGATCAATTGCTTGCCCGCCTGTTGCCGGCGCATCCCATCCAGCTTGCGCCAGGCGGCATCCTTGTCGAAGCCGTAAAACAGCAGGACGAATTCCTCGCCCCCATGGCGCGCGATAAAACAGCGATCGCTCGAATGGCGTTTGAGCAGCGCGGCGACCGCTTGCAAGACCCGGTCACCGGCTTCGTGACCATGGGTGTCATTGACCGCTTTGAAATGATCAACATCGAGGATCGCAACGCACAGCCGCGCATCCTTGGCCACCGCCTGTTCCGCCATCGAGGCCAGACGCCGTTCAAATGCGCGGCGATTGGGCAAATCGGTGAGGTGATCGATATCAGCCTCGGTCCGCGCCTCGGCGAGGCTGGCGCGCAATTGGTCGCTTTCGGCCTGGCTGCGAGCCATGGCGTTTTCAACCTCGCACACCCGGTCAAACATGGTGCGCGACAATTCGAGCATCCGCTCAAGCTCCACCGATGGCGAGCCCTCCGGCTGGATCTGCGCCAGCGCTTCGATCTCTTGGCCCAGAGCGCCGCGATGTTCGCTGGTCGTGTCGACTGCATCGCGCGCGGTTTGGGCAAAGCGCGACAGCGACAGCTCCATCCGGTCCATCAAATCTTCCAGCTCGTTCCTGCGGTCGCCCGATTCCGGATCAAGCCGGACGACAGAATCGAGCCAGCGTTGGTCGATTGGCTGGCGCGAAATCTCGCGTGCGACAAAGGCTTTGGCCAAAGCCGTGTTGGCGCCTGACAAAGCAGTCCCGATCGTAGCCAGGTTGAGCCCGGTGACATTAAGGTCGTGCTTCATCACAAATTCGGTGATGCGCTCGAGCAGGTCGAGCCGCGCCTGTCGGGCCCGGCTTTGCTGCGCAGGCACAGCAGTGAGGCCGGGTTCGACAATTTTTACACTCGTAGTGCTGTGCATGGGCGCGCCTCTCGCATTTGGCCGTGGCAACGCGGCCGTTTGAGCTCCTGTTCTCTCACCACCCAGACTTACGATCACACACCTAATCCGGGCCTGAGCGCGCCCCTAGTAAAAGCCCTAGGGCGCGGCGTTCTGCTGCGCATATGGGAGCACATGGGCAGATGGTTTGCGCCATTTGGCACGTGGTTTGCTTAAGCTTTGGCCAAATGACCGTTTTGAATATCGCCACCTCGAAAGGAATTGATCCGATGTCCATGACCTCCACACATTCGCGCTGGAACGCGCGCTCTTCCGCTTTGGGCACCTCTTTGAGCTCGCCGTTGGAACTGCGTTTGTTTGCCACTGCGATCGGGCTGGCATGCATGCCTTTATTTGCCGCCATCGCCTCGGCGCAATCGGCTCCTAACACCGCCAATGCACCGGCCCTAGACAGCTCTGCTCAAACCACAATATCGGGCCCAATATCGGTCGCAGCACCAGGTCGGGATGCGATCACCGAACCGGCAGAAATCGACCGCGCGGTGGCGGGGTTCACCGGGGCGGCAATTGGCGAGATTGGCGGGGCGCGGCTGCCCGCTGACCGGCGCCTGCGCCTTGCGGCCTGCGCCACGCCGCTCACCACCGCATGGCACGGGCGCGCCCGCTCGACCGTCAAGGTGGAATGCGCCGGCCCGCAAAGCTGGCGGATCTTCATCGCCACCCGGCCCGACCCGCAAGCCGCACAAACCGCCATGGCCGATGTCAAAGTGGTCAATCGCGGCGACCCGATCACCGTGGTCGTGCGCGGATCGGGTTTCAGCGTCCAACACAGCGCCGAAGCGATGGAGGACGGGCGCGTGGGCGAATGGATCGCGGTGCGCACCGTGCGCGGCGCAACCCCCATCCGGGCGCGGATCGAGCGGCCGGGCCTGGCGATCATTCCCGCCTCTTAAAAAAATCTCACCGCCCCCCTTAAGCGGGCCGGGTGGTGACCGTTCAATTGTATGTAGAAACCCCCGGAGACGCTTTATGCCCTCGATAGAACTCAGCAAATTGCAGGCTGTCACAGCCCCCCGGGCGCTGTCAGACACCGATCAGACACTCGCCAAAGCTGCGCCCGGCAAATCCGGTGTGGGCGGCGGCGGGCCGGCACCCTCGGGCGTCTCGCTCGAAGTGAACGGCGCGATCAATTCCGGCATCGATGCTGCCTCGGCCCCGGTCGATACCGACCGCGTGACACAGATCAAGAACGCGCTGCGCGATGGCACCTATCCCTTGATCCCGGTCGAGATCGCCGATGCCATGATCGCGGCACAAGTCAGCTTTGGAATGGAAAAATGACACCCACCCACATCGATCATGCCGCGCTCAATCAGATAGGCCCCGAGCAGGCCGGAAATGCGGCTGATAAGGCGGCTGATCCAAGCCAAGGCCTAGCCGGCAATTTGCGGCAAATGATTGCCGTGCTCGAACAAGAGCGGCAAGCGCTTGCCGGGCTCGATGCCGATGAGCTGTTTGAGAGCGCGCACCGCAAACAGGCGCTGTGCGAGGCGCTGGCGCCCTATCGCCCCGATGCGCTCGATCCGCATACGCGTGATCTGGTTACCACCGCCAAAGCGCTCAACGATGTCAATCGCCGTGTACGCAACCTGCTTGCGGCCAATGTCTGTGCCCGGCTCGAAGCCCTGGGCAGCACCGCACCAGCCTATAATGCGAGCAGCGCGCTCTCGCGATAAAATTGCAAGCAGGGGCAAGGCCCCCCGTTCCGACCGGCATATCCCATTTGCTCTGGCCCGACCTATTCCGGCCAATCTGGCACGCTCATTGCATCGCCCCTTTGTGAAATTGTGCAAAAACGCGCGCAATCCCGCGCCGCGTTGATCCGCCACAATCAACCAGCAAAGGCAGGCCCGCGACGTGACCACATCCATGCCACCCCCCGCCGCCGGCTTTGCTCAAGCCGCCAACCGCGCAGGCTTCGCTCAAGCTGCCAGCCCCGCAGGCTTTACTCAGGCCGCCAGCCGCGCGGCGTTTTCTCAGGCCGCCAGCCGCGCGGCCCTTGAACACGCCGCCCGTATCCACAACGACATCGGCCAAAGCATAGGCGCCAGCCGCCAAATCGCCGCCGCGCGCCCCGACAACGCGGTCGAGCGCGCGATCGCCAATGCCGCCCAGCGCACATCGGTGGATGTCGACTTCCTCATCGCGCAGGCCCAAGTCGAATCCGATATGAACCCCAATGCCCGCGCCCGCACGTCGAGCGCGACCGGCCTGTACCAATTCATCGATTCCACCTGGCTGTCGACCATGCAGCGCCATGGTGCGCGTTTCGGGATGGGCGAGATCGCCACACAGATCGGCGTGAACCGCTCGGGCGCCGCCTATGTCGCCGACCCCGCTGCGCGCGCCGCGATCCTCGAATTGCGCAAGGATCCGCAGATCGCCGCGCTGATGGCGGCGGGCCTCGCTGAAGACAACAGCGCCCATCTCACCCCGATATTGGGGCGCCAACCAGATCATAATGAATTGTATCTGGCGCACTTCCTGGGCGCGGGCGGAGCTGGGCGGTTTTTGTCGGCGATGGCCGAGAATCCCGACCGCCCTGCAGCCAGCCTATTCCGCCAGCCCGCCGCCGCTAATCGTCCGGTCTTCTATCAACAAAACGGCGAGGCGCGCAGCCTTGGCGCGGTGATGCAGCTCCTTTCGGCAAAGCTTGAGCGCGCACGCGCCAATGGTCCCAGTGACAATCTCAGCCGCGGTACCCCCTCC
>JABSPI010000229.1 GCA_013214365.1 Erythrobacter sp. | reverse complement strand
GCGTAATTTCACCTATGCGCGCTGAAAGGGGGCTTGGCCCTGCATGGTCTGCAAGACGACGGGCCGCGAGGTGAGGTCCGGCGAGGTGCGGGGAGGGGCGGGGCGAGCGACAGGGCGGGCCTGTTAAAATTGCGCTGTTCCGCCATCCACGCTCAACATCGCGCCGGTGATCCCGGCGCCCTCCTTGGAGGCCAGCAAGACCGCCATAGCGGCGATTTCCTCGACCGTATTGGGGCGTTTGATCGCCGCTTCGGATGCGAACAAGGCGATCATCTCGTCAAATTCCATCCCCATCGCCTTGGCGGTTTCAGGGCCATTATTCTTGATAATATCGGTCACCACCAGACCCGGACAGATCGAATTGACCGTCACCCCGGCCTCGCCCACTTCGCGCGCGAGCGATTTGGTGATCCCGTTCACTGCATGTTTGGCCGCGGTGTAGGCGGTGAAGACCGGCTTGCCATGCTTGCCTTCCATCGAGCTCATATTGATGATCCGGCCATCGCCTTTGTCCAACAGGGTCGGCAAGGCCCGGCGACAGGCCCAGAAGGTGGAATAGACATTCCATTTCATCGCCTCGTCAAAGGCTTCATCCGAGAGGTTGACCAGCGGTTGCAGATCGCCCGCACCCCCGGCATTGTTGACCAGAATGTCGAGCCCGCCAAAATGGCGCACGACCTGGTCGATAAAGCCTTCGACGTCGCTTTGCTGCATGACATCGCCGGCGACAAACACGGCCCGCTCGCCCACATCAAGCTCGGCGAGCAATGCGGCGCCTTTCTCGCTGTTGCGCGCAAACAGCGCAACCGAGGCCCCTTCGGCCAGAAACGCCTCGGCTATGCCGCGCCCCAGCCCGGCCGTGCCCCCTGTGATCGCGGCGATTTTGCCTTCCAGTTTCATAATTGCGCTGTCCTTTTGGCGGTGGATGGGCTGGCGGGCGGCGCCTAGGCGCGCTTGGGTTCAAATTCGATGTGCAATTGCTTAAGCGATCGCAGCAGGAAATGCGGGTGATAGGTGAAATCATTTTTGCCCGGCGCAAACCACATATCCTCGATCCGGTCGACCAGAGCGGTGAAGCCCCAGATCAATTCGCGCCGCGCCAACGGGGCCCCAAGACAGTGATGCACCCCTGATCCAAACCCCATATGGCTGCCCGCTTTGGGGCGGTTGAGGTCGAGTTTTTCCGGGCATTCAAATGCGCGTTCATCGCGATTGGCCGCGCCATAGCGGACATTGATCACCGCGCCTGCGGGGATTTGCACCCCGGCCAATTCGACCGGTTCATGGGTGAAACGCATCAGCGATTGCACCGGGCTTTCCAGTCGCACCACCTCTTCGACAAAGGTTTTCATATAGGTGTCGGGATCGGATTTGAGTTGGTGCCACACATCCTTGTTCTCGATCAGCAATTTCATCCCCGCCGCCAGAGCATTGGTGGTGGTCTCCGACCCGCCGACAAAGGTGTCGGCCATCATTTCGGCGTGGAGTTCATTGTCATTGAGCGGGCGCCCCCATTCCTCGATCACGGTGTTGACCAGCACGCTGATCAGGCTGTCATCGGGATGTTTGCGCAAATGTTCGAAGATCGGCTGGAAATAATGCTGGGCCTCGATTTCGCGGTCGATCATTTCCAGATGTTTGTCTTCGGGCAGCATCAGCGAGATGCGGTGGAAAAAGGCATCGGTCCAGCTTTTGATGCGCCACATATCCTCGCGCCGCGCGCCCATTTGTTCGCCGATAATGAACAAAGGCAGCGGGATGCAAAATTGCTTGACCCAATCGCAATGCCGATCCTCCAGAAACCCGTCAATCAGCTCATAAGCGAGCCGTTCGACCTGCGGATCGATCTCTTTCACCTTGGAAGGCTTGAACGCCTGGTTGAACATGGCGCGCATCTGTTTGTGACCCGGATCGTCGCGCGCCGCCAGCGCAGGGGCGGGAACCCAGCCATTTTGGGCAAAGCGCTCGGTGATCTTGCGCCCGCGTTCCAGATCGTCGGGCGAGGTGCGCATATTCTGATCGAGCGCGGTGCTGCGAAAGCGCACGGGATCCATCAACACTTCGCGCACATCGGCATAGCGGGTCACGACATACATGACCGATCCGGGAATGTTGTAGACCGGCGCCTCATCGCGCAGCTTTTGATAGGCCGCATAGGGGCATTGTTGCAGTTCGGGATCGAACAGATTGATCGCGGGGCCATCTTTAGGGCCATCTTTGGGGCCATCTGCGGGCACCTCGCCCGGCTGTTGAGGGGGCGGTTCAGGGAGGGCGTCAGGGGAGGGGTCACTCATCAGCGGACCTCGATTGTGGCTTCGCCCCACGGGGCAATGGGGTGATCTGTTTGAAAGGCTGCGGGCAATTCCTCGACCATATTCCACGTCGCCGCCAGCCGGCCAAACCCGACAAAGAACGCGCAGGTCATGCCCAATTCGACAATTTCGCTTTCGCTGAAATGGGCGCGCAATCGGTCATAGACCGCCGCGTCAATCGCGAGATGGTCGCGCGCCATCAATTCGCCAAATTCGATCGCGGCGCGTTCGGCCGGGGTGAGATTGTCCGCTTGAGCCGGACGTTCGAGCGAACAGACCAGCTCCTCGTCCACCCCGTCGGCGCGGGCATCGGCATAGCGGATCGCCATGCACGAGCGGCATTGGTTGAAAAACGCAATTCTCAACCGCACCAATTCGACCAGCCGGGGTGACAATTGGCGGTTCATTTTGAGCGCCGCGCCAAACCCCATCAGGCCCAAAGCCTGTTCGGGGCAATGGGCAAAAAACCGGGTCAGCCCCTGTTCCAGATCGGTCAGATTGTCAGGGTCAATCGCAGCGCGCAGGCGCGGGTCCCATTGATCGGGGGGCAGCTTGGTAATCCTGCTCATCGGGGCCTTCTCGTTCATTGGGCCATTTCTGCTCATTGGGGTGCTCCTCACAAAAAAGGCGGTTTGCGCAGGCGCCAAGCTAAGCGAAAATGCGCGCGCCAAACATTGACAGTTTCGATGGTAGGCCCGGCTGA
Source organism: Erythrobacter sp. (assembly GCA_013214365.1). Classification (GTDB taxonomy): domain Bacteria; phylum Pseudomonadota; class Alphaproteobacteria; order Sphingomonadales; family Sphingomonadaceae; genus Erythrobacter. The sequence continues at coordinate 6,411 of JABSPI010000229.1, read as the reverse complement.
TTTAGGGGGCCGATTTAGGGGGCCAATTCAGGGGGGCAATTCAGGGAGCCAATCCCTGCGCCGGGGCATCGGGACCCGGCAAGATGAGGAGAGCAGATGAGCGAGGCCTACACCTATACGCCTGCCCCATGCCCGCATTGTGTCGAGGATATCGACCTGTTTGCGCCGGGTGCACAGGCGCATTGGTACGACGCCTATGCGCTGCTTCACCGCGATTCCCCGGTGCACAAATTGCCCGGCGAAGGGCTGGTCGAGGGCAGCGATGCCTATATCCTGACCAAACACGCCGATATCAAACGCGTGGTCAAGGATTGGGACCGTTTCCCGCCGACCCTATCGCTATTGGTGGGGCAAATTCAGGCCTCGGGCAAAATGCCCACTCATCTGCCCGATATCGATGCCATGGTCGCCTCGATCGTCTCGTTGCGCCCTGATCCGGCGCTGTGGCGGGCGCATCGCCAGGAATTGACCGATCCGTGGGTCGGCCCCGGCGCGACCCGCCACCGCGCGATGATCACCGGCCATGTTGATGATTTGATCGATGATCTGTTGGGGGCCCAGAACGGGCAAAATGGCGCGGTTGATTTCGTCACCCAATTTGCCCGCCCGTTGCCACAACGCACCATGGCCAGCGTGCTCGGCCTGCCCCAGAGCGACGTCGCGCAATTGGAAGTGTGGGGCAATGCCCAGGTCATGTCCTATGTCTATGGCGCGACCCATCGCAATATTTTGACGGCTGAACAAACGCGCGAGAAATTCCGCCTGCTTGGCGGGTTCAAAGATTATGTCGCCGCCATGACCCGGCGCAAACGGGCCCATCCCGGCGATGACATGATCAGCTTTCTGACCCGGGTCCATTACCGCGCGCTCGACCGCAAACTGACCGATGATGAAATCAACGGCGTGGTCTATGCGATGGTGATCGGCGGGTTGGAAACCACCCAATATGCGATCGCGGAACAGGCTTTGTTGCTGGCCCGGCGCCCCGGCCTGTTTGACCAGCTCAAAGCCGACCGCGCTTTGGTGCGGACCTTTATTGAGGAGGGGATGCGGCTGCGTTCGCCGACCCAGGGTCTCTCGACCCGGATTTGCGCGCAGGACGAGGTTTTCCAAGGGGTCACAGTGCCCGCCGGATCGATGCTCCATTTGCGCTGGGCGGCGGCCAATATCGATCCTGATGAATTTGAAAACCCCCACGAGATCCAGCTCGACCGGCGCGCCGCAACCCGCCATTTGGCGTTTTCACAAGGGGTGCGGTCGTGCCCGGGATCGCATTTGTCGCGGTTGGAACAAACGATTGCATGGAACCGGCTGCTCGACCGGCTGGACGGGTTTGAATTGGCGCCGGGCAATGATTTCGAACGCCAGCCGGGCATCATGCTGGGCACACGGCACCTGCACCTCAACCTCCACCCTGATCCCCCCGCACCATGACCCTTGCAAAGGAGACAAACTGATGGCCTCGCTGCTTGCACATATCAAAATCCAGCCCGGCAAAGAGCAAAAATGGGAGGCGATCATGCACGACATGGTGAGCCAGACCTTTGCCAGCGAAGAGGGGGTGGTGCGCTATGAATATTGGAAGGGTCAGGAGCCCAACGCCTATTATTGCCTGTTGTCGTTCAAGGACAAATGGGCGTTCTACCACCACCAGATGTCGGACCATCACGAAGGGCATGATTTTGCCGATGTGCTGGCGGGAATTGAGCTGGAATATATCGATCCGGTCGAGGGGGCAGGGGGCGGTTTGCCGCCGACCCGCGACCCGCCTTTGCCCGGCGATGCCAGCGCGGCGCAAAAAACCGCGCAGGAACGCTTTCCATTGAGCGTGCCGGCATGGTGGGAGGGGCGCAAATGACCCGCGAAGATGCCCTTGACGCGGTGATCGCCAAACAGGCGATCAGCGATGTCATGCAACGCTATTGCCGCACGCTCGACTGGCTCGATGATGCGGGGCAGGCGTCGTGTTTCTGGCCCGATGCGGCGATCGATTATGGCTTTTTCACCGGCACGGCGGAGGAATTCCTGCCCGTGGTGATGGCGATCGAACGCGCCAGCCAGCGGCGCTGGCACATGCTCAGCCAGGTGTCGATCCGGCTGCATTCGGACAGGCATGCCAGCACCGAATGTTATGGCATGGCCGCCGGAGTGCGCGCGCCCGATGCAGGCGCCGCGCCGGCGTCCGAGCAGGGCGAGGTGGGCTCGGGCTGGTCGGGCAATGTCTATGGCGGGCGCTATCTCGATGAATTTGAACGGCGCGCCCATGCAGGGGGCGATGAATGGCGCATTTCAAAACGCCAATATATCCTCGACTGGCAAATCCCCTTGGTCAATCAACCCAGCGGCGAGCCCAATCCCGATTTCCCCCTGCCCATGCTGCAAATTCTGGAAAGCGGGCACGAAAAATATCGGGTGATCTGAACATGTTCGGGCCTGAGCGGGCGCCTGAACCTGGCCGGTGCGCTTGGGTGGCGAAATTGGGACGCGGGCGGGTCAATTGACCGCGCGTTCGCGGCCCTCCCAATAGGGGGCGCGCAATTCGCGGCGCAGAATTTTGCCCGAAGGATTGCGCGGCAAAGCGGCGATGAAATCGACCGATTTGGGGCATTTATAGCCGGCAATATGGCCGCGCGCATGGGCGATCACATCGGCTTCGCTGAGCGTGTGGCCCGCTTTGACCACCACGCAGGCTTTGACCGCTTCGCCCCATTTTTCATCGGGCACCCCGATCACCGCGACATCGGCCACCCCCGGATGGGCATAGAGCGCGTTTTCAACCTCGGCCGGATAGACATTTTCGCCGCCCGAAATGATCATATCCTTCACCCGGTCATGGATATAAAGATAGCCATCGCGGTCAAGATATCCCGCATCCCCGGTGCGCAGCCAGCCATCTGCATCGATGGTTTGCGCGGTGGCTTCGGGATTGTTCCAATAGCGGCTCATATTTTTCGATGACCGGGTTGCGATTTCGCCGACTGTGTCGGGGCCTAGCGTCGCGCCGGTTTCGTCGATGATCTTGATCTCCACCCCTTGCAAAGGTTTGCCCACGCTGCGCATGCGCGGGCTGCCTTCGGGCACATGGTCTTCGGGGTCGAGCGCGACGATCGTGCCCGATGTCTCGGTCATGCCATACATCTGCACAAACCCGCAGCCCAGCACATCCATCGCTTCTTTCATCAATTCCAGCGGGATCGGCGAGGCGCCATAAGTGACATATTGCAGCCGGCTGAAATCAACCTCGGCAATGCGCGGATGGTTGAGCAGGATCTGGATCGCGGCGGGGACCAGGAAAATTTTGGAAATGTTGTAATTCTCGATCAGGTCGAGCGCGCGCGCCGGATCATATTCGGGCAAGACAATCGCATTGGTTCCCGCCACCATTGTGCCGATCCCGGTGCCGGTCCCGCTGATGTGGAAACACGGCATGGCCAGCAAGGTGACATCGCCGGGCACCGGTTCCTGCCATGTGCGCACCTCTTGCGCCGCGTCATCAGCGGTGTGGCGGCTCGACAGGATCGAGCCATGGGTCATCACCGCGCCTTTGGGCCGTCCGGTCGTGCCCGAGGTGTACAATTGCAGCGCGTCATCATCGAGCCCGATCGCAATGGCCGGATCGGTGTCGGGGAATTGGCCGCGCCATTGCGCGTAATCATGCGCGCCGGCATGATCGGTTTGGCTTGTCTGGTGCCCTGTATCTGGGGCTGTATCTGGGGCGTTTGGGGCGATCGCGATCACATGTTCAATCCGCCCAAGCTCGCCGCGCAGCTGCGCCAAAATCTCGCCAAAGCCATCGCCGACAAACACCACCCGCGCCTCGCAATTGTCGAGGATATAGGCAATTTCGGGTGGAGCCAGGCGCCAATTGACCGGGGTCATCACCGCCCCGATTTTGGCTGCACCCAGCAGGGCTTCGAAATAATAGGGGTGGTTCTTGCCCAGAAAGGCGACCCTTTCGCCCTTGCCAATGCCCATTGCGGCAAGCCCATTGGCGACCTGATTGCTGGCTTTGTCGAGCGCGGCGAAAGTGGTCTCGTCGTCGCCAAAGGTGAAGGCCAGCTCGGCCCCGTTGGTGCGGGCATGGCCGCGCACAATATCGCAAAAGGATTGCGCATCGGGCGCCTGATCGGCGTGTTCGGGCGATGCGGTCTGACCAGCGGAGGCTTGGGCTGGTGCGTGAGCGGGCGGGCTGGGTGTGTTTTCCATAAATGCCTGCCTAGGCGCACAGGCAAGGCTTTGTCATTGGCACAATTCATAGCGGCGCGCGCACACAGATCGGCTATGCCGGGCAAATGAGCGATTTTGTCCCCCCCGACCCCTATATCCGCGCCCGCTTTTCGCCCGGCTTTCTCGACCATGGCGGGCCCTATTTCCTCGCCCCGCGCGAAGGCGCGCCGCAAATGGTCGGGCTGCATATCGAGGCGCATCACATCAATTACCGCGACGCCGCGCATGGCGGGGTGATCTCGACCTTTGCCGATGTCGCGCTCAGCCATGCGGTCTACGATGCCCAACGCCCGCGGCTGGTGCCCTCGACCATCACTTTGCAAGTCAATTACTTGACCGCGGCGCGATTGGACGATTGGTTGGAAGCCGATGTGCGGATTGACCGGATTGGCGGGCGCACCGCCTATACCAGCGGCGAGATCCGCCGCGCGGGCGAAACGCTGGCGACCATGACCGGCGTGTTCGCAATCCGGCGCAGCGAAGGAGGGGAAGAATGAGTGAGCCGGTGGTGATTGAGGCGCGCGGCGCGATCGAGATTGTGACGCTCAACCGGCCCGATCGGCTCAATGCGATGGATGCCGATCTGATCGCGGCGCTCGATGGCTATTTCCGGGCGCTGTGCGACCGGTTGGATGTGCGGGTGGTGATTTTGCGCGGGGCAGGGCGGGCGTTTTGCGCCGGGCTTGATCTGGACCCTGATACATGGGCAGGCTCTGCCGATCATGCGCGCGGCCCGGTCCAGGCCGGATGGCGCACCCAGCGCGCGATTGCGCAAGTTATGCAATTGATGCGCCAATGCCCGCAGCCGATCATCGCGCTGGGCCATGGGGCGGCGTGTGGCGGGGGGTTTTCGCTGCTCTTGTCGAGCGATGTGCGTCTGGCTGCGCCCGATCTCAAAATGAACGCCGCTTATATCAAGATCGGCCTTGGCGGATGCGATATGGGGTCGAGCTATTTCCTCCCGCGGCTAGTGGGTGCCTCACTCGCTGCCGAGCTGATCCTGACCGGCAATTTCCTCTATGCCGAACGCGCTTTGCAATCCGGATTGGTGAGCGCGGTGGTCGATCATGCCGATCTGCTTGATCGCGCGCTGGGTTTGGCGGGCGATATGTTGGCGACCGCGCCGATGGGCTTGCGATTGTCGAAAGATGCGCTCAACCGCAATATCGATGCGCCCGGTTTTGACGCCGCGCTCGCGCTTGAGGATCGCCAGCAAGTGATGCTGGCCCAGACCGAGGATTTCACCGAGGCCAAGCGCGCCTTTGCGCAAAAGCGCGCGCCCGATTTCAAGGATCGCTAGCCCCAAAAATAGTGCAGCGCCCGGGTCGAGGGGTCGCGATCGTCGTGATAGCCGGCCGCGCCTTCGGGCGTGTCGGACAGATCGACCCCTTCGACCATTCTAAATTCGCGCCAGTCATACAGGCCGGTGCGCCGGGCGATGCGCCATTGTTCGCCGCCGGGATAGGGGCGTTTTTCAAACCGATCGACATAGCGGCCCGCAACCACTGCGGAATAGGTCACGCCTTTATCGGGAAAGGCGGCCGCCATCGGATAGCCGGGGGGGATGGTGTGCATTGCGGTCATATAGGTTTCGGTGTGGCAGATATGCGCGCTTTCAAACCCGAACAGGACCTGTCCCAATTGATGTTGGGTTGCGCTGCACGGGTCGATGATGGCGCGGGCCTGTTCGACAAATCCGCGCCAATCGCCCGCCACAGCGCCGAATTGAAATTGCGCATCATCATGAAACAGGCGTTCCATCATATGCCAGCGCCGCCGGTCAATCGCATGGGCATAGGCGGCAATGATGTCGCGAATATCCTCGCGGTCCTCGAGAGTTCCATTCATGCGCTAAAGCTCCACTATAACCTTGCCGATATTGCCGCCGGTGAACAATTTGCGATAGGCGTCCAGCGTGTGTTCCAAACCTCGGGTCACATCATAGGGCATGGTCAGCTCGCCCGCCTCGTACCAATCTTTGAGCCGCGCGGTCAGGCGTTCGCCATGATCCATGAAATCGGGGCTGAAAAACCCCTCCACCCGCAAACGCCGCATCAACACCTGATCAAATTCGCGCGGGGCGGTGCGGGTGCCGGCGCTGTAATCGGCGATCAATCCGCACACCGCGATCCGGCCATAATGGTTCATCCGGGTCAACACCGCATCGAGCATCTCGCCCCCGAC
>JABSPI010000228.1 GCA_013214365.1 Erythrobacter sp. | reverse complement strand
ACCGCGATCGCGCAGTGAAGGCAACGCGATTGGAATGACGTTGAGGCGATAATAAAGGTCCTCGCGAAAACGCCCCTCGGCAACTTCGCGTTCCGGATCACGATTGGTGGCACACACAATGCGGACATTAACCGGTTCAGCGGTGGAGGATCCGACCCGCTGGATCATACCGGTCTGCAAAAAGCGCAGCAATTTCACCTGCAATTTGAGATCCATTTCACAAATCTCGTCAAGGAACAAAGTGCCGCCATCAGCGGCCTTGGCCGCGCCAATCCGGTTCTCAACTGCGCCGGTAAAGGCCCCTTTGACATGGCCAAACAATTCCGATTCCAGCAGGTTTTCCGGGATCGCGCCGCAATTGATGGCCACGAAAGGCCCGCTGCGCCGCCTGCTCTCGGCGTGGATCGCCTCGGCGGTCACTTCTTTGCCGGTTCCACTTTCCCCTGTGACAAACACGGTTGCGCGCGAATTGGCCACGCTTTCGATCGTACGAAACACCGCCATCATCGCAGTCGATTGCCCGATAAAGCCGTGAAACCCTTCCGATGTGGTCGTGCTTGCAACCGGCTCTGGCACCGCCGGGGCAACCGAACCTGCTTGTTCCGCGGCATTGGTGACCGTGCTCAACAACCGGTTGCCCGAAACCGGCTTGACCAAGAAATCATACGCTCCCAACCGCATCGCCGCGATGGCGCGAGACAATGATCCATCGGCTGTGACCACGACAACCGACGGGCCACCGGCATTGGGCAAGGTGTCGAGTATCGCCAAGCCATCTCCATCGGGCAGCTGCAGGTCGAGCAAAACGACGTCAAAGGATTGCGCCTTCACCTCCTGCTGGGCTTTGGCAAGGGTTTCGCACAGGCTCACTTCGTGGCCGGCATCTTGCAATTGCGCGGCGTAACCCAGTGCGAGAGAGGCGCTGTCTTCGACGATAAGGACTTTGGCTTGGGTCATTAGTGGATCCTGAAATGCGCGGTGGTGCCGCTGGGGTCGGGGTTCACCCATTCAACTGTGCGGGTGTCGCCGAAATGCTTCATGCAACCTTGAACAAGGCCATAAGCAATGTGCGCGAAGGGCCGGTGGGATTTGTATTCCACCACAAATCCTTCGTCTTCTTTCCACGATGAAACCTGAGGTGGGACGGAATCAGGATAGAGGACCTTCACCTCTTCGTGGATGTGGCTTTCGACATGGCCCAGCATCCCTTCGGCAGTTGGATAACGCTCGACGATTTCGGTGTAGAGGACAGTGAACCGGTCAAACAAAAACCACCCAAATTCCTCACACAGATCGTTGGCGTCGAGCCCGCTGATCTTGGAAGCAGAAGTCACGACCTGCACGGCTTGCTCCCAAGGATAGCGCGACACCCGCGAAAAGGCGCCGCCATGCGGCAATTCCGCTTGATCGAGCACTTGCTCGGTGAAGCTTGGTCCCCCTTTTACATCCAGGAAGCCGACCAGCTCCGAATAGATGATTCCCTTCATGCGAAAACTACTCCGGTGTTTGGATATTGCTCGCATAATGCAAAGTGCGTGCCGAAATTGCCGCGCTTTGCATACAGCCAAACCGGCGTGAAACTCTCGCATAATGCGAAAAGCCTTTGCAAATTGCAATTTCACCATAGGCATTTTGCGAAAATCATTATTTGCAGCCTTCGCAATCCGCAGATCGGCTGGGAAATACCTGTTTGGCATGGTCCTTGGTTCAAAGCAGGGGAAAGTCCTTAAAAAGGAGCCCTGCAATGCCGATTTCGCAAATAAGGAAAATCCTGATCGCCCTTTGCGGCACCGCTCTGATCGCGGGATGCACCGCAGGGCCCGCTCCATCCAACCTTACCACGTCTGTCTATGCCCCGGGCCAGGTCGCCTAGAATGGCAGCAACCACCCCCAAGGCGACTGGATCACCCAGGCCCCCGTCGCGCGCGGCGCGCCGACCTGCGATTGGAAGGTCCCACGCGAGCTTGATACATATACGCGCGTTGCCCCCGCCTCCTTCCTCGACCGCACCGCCCCATTGGCATCCGGCGACAGGCTGGAGATCACAGTGCTTGGCGATCCTGACCGCCTCACCGGTACCTATGTCATCGACAGCGATGGATCGCTCGCGATCCGCGGAATGCCACCGGTCGATGCAGCGGGCACCTCAATTGCACAATTGACCCAGCGCTTGCGCACCCAATTGATCGGTGCAGGCCTGGTGCGTCCGCTGCGCAATGCCGTGCGGGTTGCATTGATTGAATCGAGCGGCGCCGCGGTGGCCGTGGGAGGGGCGGTGTTCTTCCCCGGCGCGGTGCGCGCTGGCGATCGGACCGCTGAGAGCCGCATTGGCCTGCGCGAAGGCCCTGTCAGCGGGGACGACAATACCTCGCGCACGCTGGCCGGTGCGATCCGTGCCGCAGGCGGCGTGCGCCCGGATGCCGACATCCAACGCATATATCTGATCCGTGATCGCCAATATGCCGAATTTGACCTCTCCGGCTTCATCCATGGTTGGGCCAGCCGCGATGTTGCCGTGTCGTCGGGTGACCGGGTGATTGTGCCAAGCCGCACATGCTTTGACCCCGAATTGGTCCGGCCATCGCGTCTGACTTTTCCCGGCATGCGGGTGTTCATGTCCAATCTCACCCAAAGCGCGAACAACAATTCAGGCGCCGCGATTGGCGAAAAATCGACCTCGCTGCCTTATGGCACGCGGCTGCTCGAAGGTCTGGTCAGCGCCAATTGCGTTGGCGGCAGCTACACCACTGCCAACCGGCGTGCCGTTCTGTTCTCGCGCAATCCGATCAATGGGCAAAGCATTGTGATCGAACGCAATATCGAACAGCTTTTGCGCGATGCCAACCGCGATGCGCTCAATCCGTTCTTGATGCCCAACGATTCCATCGTCTGTTACGACAGCCGCTGGACCAATTTCCGCGATGTCATCGGATTGATGGGCGACATGGTAAACTCGGTCACTCCGGTGATCTTGCTGGATGATGCCTTGTGATCCCAGCCTATCAGGACTTTGAGGCGGCCACGCCCAAACCGCCGCGCAAGCTGCAGGCCTTCTGGGTCCTGATCCGTGATGGCTTGCCCTCGGTGGGCCGCTACCGCCGCTATCTTACCGCGATGGCCGGTCCACTTGCGCTGATCTGGATCTGCGCTTTTGCATTCATCCTGTTTTCTCCCGACCGCTATGACAGCCGGATGACCCTGATCCTGCCGGGAACGGGGGTTGGTGCAAGCATGAACCTTGAGACGATCGGTCAGGCATCAACCAACACCGCATCGGCGTTCTCTTCTCCGTCGCTCAGCCCGACCGAGAATTACAAACGGCTGTTGATGTCCGACCTCGTGCTTAACAATGCCGCCGAGAGGACCGGCGATGAAGCGGGAGCATTTCCCGCGCCCTATATCAAGCTGATCGATCAAACCAATCTGATTGAGGTGCGCGTGTCCGCCGCAACGCCGGATGCAGCCGCAGGCGCGCTAGACCAGCTCAAGGCGAGCGAGCACGACCGCCGTGTGCGCGTGGCCGAAACCAGCGCGGCGGCCAATCGCCTTGCGCAAACACTCGACATCACCTTACCCGAGGCCCGGCGGGCGATGCAGCTGAAGGCTGACCCTGAATTTCAGGAATTGCTCAGCCGTTATGCCAAAGCGGCCGGCGAGCATAGCGAGCGTTCGGGCACTCTGGGCAATGCCCATGGCGCGGTCGAGGAATTGGCAGCCGAAAAGGCATCCTTGCGCGCCGATCTTGCGCGCCGCGGTGTAGAGCTGACCGATCTCAATGAAAGCGCAATCCTCGCCTTTGCCGAGCTGTCGGTCACTGCGGCACGCGAAAACCTCTTCTCCAGCCTGTCCCAACGCGACAGCGATGCCTCGGGCAATGGTTCGGCTCTGGTCGAACTGCGCCGGCAAATCGCCCAGCAATCCGCCGATACAGACGAACAGGTCGCACAGGCTGCGCGTCTGGCAGATTTGCTGCGCGATTTGCGCGTGGCCGAGGCGGTGTTTTCCTCCGCTCTGGCGCAGCTCGACACCAACAAATCAGACCCATTTGCCTCCTACCCCCTCGTTCAAACGCTAGAGGCCCCCTCTTTGCCAAGCTCCACCGCGGGGCCATCTGCGCTGTTGGTCATATTGGCCGCGTTGATGGCCTCGATCTTTGTCGCAATCGGATTTCTCCTCCTATGGCTACGCCAGCCCATCATCCGCAAACTGTCGCAGAACGCCTGATTGTTCGCACGATCGAGTGGACCTGGCTGCTCTGGCTGGTTGGGGGGCTGTATATTGCTGGTCCGGTCTTAGGCTGGGTGCTGGCCGCGATGGTTGCGACATCGCTTTATCTGGGTCGGTCGGATATCACGATCACTCCGCGTCCGGTTCTGGTGTGGCTGGGATCAATGGCGGTCATGCTGATCATTTTGTGGATTGGCCATTTCAACTTCGACCTTGGACCGGCCAAAACGCTCAAATCGAGCATTGGCTGGGCCAAAGGTTGGGCTTTGATCGCCTTATTTCCGCTGGCCGGGGCAATGTTGGCGGTGCGCCCCGAAGTCATTTACCGCGCGGTGTGCCGCCTTGGTCTGGTGACCTTGATCCTGCTGCCGATATTCTTGTTTGCGCCTTCGCTGGGCCTGCCTGAGCGTTTGTGGGTTTCCCCGCTCAAGATAGTTGGCGGAGCGGGCACCGAATATTTCGCGGCACAGCTGTTCACGATTGAACCGGGCATTGGCCGGGTGCGATGGCAATTCTTCGCCCCCTGGTCACCCGCCGCAGGCATGATGGGTGTGATCTACGTCTACCTCGCGGCGAAAGAGCGAAATCTGTTCTGGAAAACCATCGGCATCACTGCCGGTGTCGCGCTTGCTATCCTGTCGCAATCGCGGGTGGCCTATGTTGCCTTGGTTGTGGTTGCGCCAATGGTTTGGTCTGTTCCTGTATTCTATGTCGGAGAATTTGGAGATGCTTGCCTACCTCTATTGGCCGGCGCTGATCATGATCGGCATCGCTTTCAGGCCAATATGCGAACGGGCCGCGATCAGCGGCTAAGCCCGGCACACCCCTGAAAAATGCGAAAAAATAGCCGTCGACCCAACGGGGGACTGGGGGTCGACGGCCTAGTTTGGTGCCTCATATTTCTTAAAATGGTGCACTCAAAAATTTTGATATGAGCTGCCGGTCCGAAGGGTCGCAGAAAACGGACCGGCAGCCCAAACAGGAACCTGACCATGGGGTTCGGTGTGTCAGGTCACTGCACCTCCAACCGCAAATTTGCGCTTAGGAGAAAATGTATCAGGGACCGCGCCTTCGGTTTCGCGGATCAATTGGGTCCATTGGTGAAGAATGCGGGTATGATGCCCCTTGACCGAGCGGCGGCCTGCAACCCCCATCTGTGCAAGATTTGTATCGAGGGCCCAGGAGATTGCCTCTGCGATTTCCTGCGCATCGCCCAATGGGGCAATATGCCCGCCTTCGCGCGCCTGCTCGGGCAGACCATCAACGTCAGCAGCAATCAGCGCCCGGGCCGCCATCCGGGCCTCTGTGGCGACCAGCCCGAAGGATTCATAACGAGAGGGAACGATCACCGCATCGCACAATTCCAGCAGCACCGACGGATCATCAAGCGGCCCCAGCACATCCACATGCGGTAAATCAGTCGCCAATGCGGTGAGAAGATCACGCTGTGGCCCATCACCAAAAAGCGTGAGCCGCACCTGCGATGGACGAAATGATCGCATCGCCACCACCAATTCGGCAAAATTCTTGACCTTTGCGTACCGGCCATAGGCCAGCAGATGGAGCGGCCGGTGACCTCGCTTCTCATTAGGGGGCAGGTTGAACAGATCGATACGGTCGGTCCACGGATGGATTACATCGAGCCTCTCAGGGGCAATTCCAACCTCATTTTCAAACCATGCCCGCTGCGCATCCGAAACACAGATTATCTTGTCAAACATACGCGCTGCGATCCGGATCATAATGCGGAAGCGCGCCCTCGAGGTCACCTCATGCCCTTCGAAACCGCGAGTGTAACTGTGCTCCACATGAAAAATCCGCGCCTTCCGATTGCGTGCTCGCAAGCTTGCCAGAAATGACAGGCGCGACCACGAAATGGCGATGTGATCGACGATAATCTCGGCATCGATTTTGGGCGCCAAACGAACACTGGGTTGGATCGGGCTTACTCTTGAACGCGCCAGACGCGTGATCGCTGGCTCATCGAACAGTGTCAGCGCGCGGGTCACCCCGCCCATCGCAAAATCATCAAGAAGGTGCACGATATCGATCATGCCGCATTCCTCAGATAAGGGCGCACCAGCGCGGTGAAGCGTTCTTTGCCCAACACCGAGGCAACCAAAATGGCCGCCCCTGTCACCGCGGTTTTGCGCGGTTCTTCGGAAATGATCCGAGGCTGCAGGCCGATCGCTTTTTGGAAGAAACTGCGGGCGAGCTCAAAATTGCCCAATTGCAGTGATCTGCGCGCGAGATATCGCAATTGGTATGCATGCGCCGTATCGCCATATTGCGCGACCACATCGGGGGCATATGTGCGCAATTTGCGCAGCATTTTGGTCCAGCTCAGATATTGCTTCACCACATTGGCAGCCAAAGCGCCCGGCATGATCCGATAATCGGTGAGGAGGCCTTCTATGCCAGCAAACAGCACGCCGTGCTTCACTGCGAGCCGGGTCCACAATTCGATATCCTCGGACTGGCGAAACTCTTCATCAAACCAACAGGCCCGCCCAAGCTGTCGGGGATGCATGAAGCGGCCATGATCGAGGGCGGTTTTGCGTAAAACCGGAACACTTCCATTGCCAATCGGATTGCGGCACAAAATGTCACGCTGGCTGACCTTGCCCAATCGGGGCCGCATCGCAATCGAGAGCACTTGACCGTCGCGGTCAATCAAGCGCGACCCGGCATAGCTGACCCCGATTTCAGGGTTTGCAGCCAGATGAATATAATGGAGCTGCAACTTGTCTCGGTGCCACACGTCATCGCCGTCGAGCAGTGCGATGAAATCGCCTCTGGCATTGGCAATCCCGGTATTGCGCGCCCCGGCCAGCCCGCGATTGGCCTGACTTACGATGCGAATTCGGTCATCATCGAAATTGCGCACAATCTCCATCGACCGATCAGTCCCACCATCATCAACACAGATCAGCTCAAAATCCGCAAAACTCTGGTTGAGAACCGATTGCACAGCTTCAGCCACAAATGCCTCGACATTATAAATCGGCATTACGACAGAAATCTTGGCGGTTCTCATGGGGTCTCTCCTTGTTACCGATACATCATCAGGCAAACACCGTTCGACGCAGCGACGCAGGCATGGCCGCGCCCACAATGACCCCTCCAAGGGTCAAAGCGCTGCGCATGCCACCATCGAGAAAACTGGCGCGGTCGACACTGAGCCCGCGCCGGGCAAAGGCACGCGCCACGGCGATCCGCGCGCCTGAACGCAGCGCACGGCGCGTCAGATACCGGCAATAGATCGCCTCGGCCTGCGCCAGCTCGACGCCAGAAAGCCAATCGCTGGCAAAGGACAGCCAGCCACTGAGCATTGCATCAAAATCGCATGACAGACCATCTTCGCTCATCCGGTATTGAACCAGCGGCTCGTCGATCCCGCGGATCTTGCCGCCACCCCCCACCAGCCGCGCGAAAAACTCCTGGTCCTCGGCAAAGCGCATGTCTTCTTTGAACCCGCCCAATGACTGGAATTGTCTCGCTTCACAACAAAATTCGAAGTTGTGCAGATCGTGTTCTCAACCAGGATATCGGCCATTTCGATATTGCCGACGGGAATTTGTGAGAAGGTCCGGCCAGGCACCATTTCGCCATTGTTTTCAGGACAAAAATGCACCTTGGCAAAGCTCGCATCGAGCCCCGCATCCCCATCATGTATCGCCCAATGTTTGGTCAGCTTTTCACAGTGCCAGGCATCGTCCGCATCGAGAAAGGCAACGAATTTGCCTTTGGCGATGCGAGCGCCATGATTGCGGGCACTTGCCGGCCCGCTATTGGGCTGGGAGACGACATGCACCCGGCTGTCTTCGCAGCTGAGCTGGATAGCAATTTTGAGCGTCTGGTCGGTTGACCCATCATCGATAATGATCAGCTCAAGGTCATCATCGCTCTGGGCCAGCGCACTTTCTACCGATGACCGGATTGTATCTTGCGCGTTGTAAGCCGCGACGACGACCGAGAAAAAAGGTTCATTCATGCATGATCTCCCTGCGACAGTGGTCGATTTGAAAGCGAAGCGTTGGACAATTGGATGGCCGCAGCCGGCAACAGGATCGCCGCAAGACCAAGGCNAAANCCGATGCAGGCGCCGGCCAAAGATGTCTGCGCGCCGATTGCGAGCCCGCACAATGCCGCTGCACTGGCCGCCGCCATGATGATCGTCTCGGCAAAGGGTCGCTGCTCGGCGCGCAACCTTGCGCCGATCAATGATCCAGCGAGCAGCGGGATGGCCGCACAGGCCAGCAAGGACAAATAGGGTGCTGCAGCAATCCATTTGTCACCAAACACAATCGGGACATAAATCGGCGCCAACAAGGCCTGCGCCGCGACCAACGGGCACATGATCAATAAGCTGCCAAGAAACGCCCGACGAAATTCACGATCCGCCGCATCCCCCTTGATTTTGGCAAGGTGCGGGAACAGCACCAGATTGACCGCCATTACCAATGATTGGGTGATCCCAAGCCCGGCATAAAACGCAAAGAAGTACAGCCCCAAAGCCTCAGTTCCGAGCAAGGCCCCGACCAACAATTTGTCCGCGTGCAAACGCACAGCATTGAGCATTTCGGAACCCAGGATCGCCGGGCCGAAACTGGCAAAGGCCGCAATCGGGGCGGGATTGACAGCGCGGTCTGGCGTCCACTTGAATGTTCGGCGGGCCAAGATCAGCCAAACCGGCGCCGTCAAAAGCTTAGGAAGAACGATCGCCCAAGCGCTGGGCCAAATCAAAACCAGCGCCACGGTAAGTGCGCTGTCGGCGATATTTTGCACGGTAACCACGCGTGCCGTGGCGCCCATGCGCTGGTCACGCAGCGCAAGGAAAATCTGCACCAGGCCTGCGGGCATGAACACATAGACCAAGGCCAAAACGGCCAACATCGCCGCCACTTGTGTGAGCCCGAAAACGCTCCACGCAATGGCCGCAAGCGCCAATTGGATCGCCATCACCCCGCCACATACCAGCCAGAACAATTTCGAAGCCGAAAGGCAGATGCCTTCCAATTCATCATCGCGCGCAACAATGATCCGTTGCCCCACGCCGACATTCGCGAGCACCCGGACAAGTTCGAACAGGCTGAGCGCGAGCGCCGCTGTGCCAAGCATGGTGGGAGAAATCTGGCGCGCGACAACCAAAATGGCGGCTAGCCGCACGATCCGCGTTGCGGCTTCCGCCGATCCATATACCAATATGCCGCGTGCAAAAGTTGGCCAGGCGTCCGGTCGACCCAACGCGCCCAAACCAAGTTGGGACCCCGTTTTCAAGAGTGAACCAAATGACCTGCGCATAAATCCCTCAAAAGATCGCAAGCTTCGAATGCGTTCGAAACATGAGCGGGTGTGAGGAAAGGCCTTCAACAATCGTGCCAATTAGCCATCTGGCACATGGCTCATCTTTTCAGATACTTACGCAGCCAGACCTCGTGGCAGTTCGCACGTTTTTGCATATGGCGAAAAAAATCTGACCCAAAATGAGAAAATCGCTTCTTTGCTGAGGCGGCCCGCTTGGGCAAAATCCAATTTCTTTCGCAGATCCATGGACTTAAAAATTTGGCACAGGGATTGCGATTGTTCCGGTGCAATGCAAGCACCAGGACCGTTAAAAATGAAGAATATTCCTCTCTATGGCTCGCAAAGTACCCAAAGCGAAGGCGCGAGATAGGATCGAAGCGGCACGCAAATGGCCGGTTGCACCTTTGCTTGGATATGATCTTGTGTGTGCAAAACGCCGAGCAATGGCGCGTCATATCGTGGCGCGGGTTGGCGCGCACAAAAAATCCACCATCAATTTCATAAATGCCCATTGCACCAATGTGGGGGGCTGTGATGCAGAATATCGCCATGCTTTAAAGGACAGCGATTTGTTGCTGCCAGATGGAGTTGGCCTCGAAATTGCGGGCCAAATGTGCGGTGCGACATTGGGCGATAATTTGAACGGCACTGATCTTTTTCCGGAAATCTGCCGCGAAGCAAACGAAGAGGGTGTCGGCGTCTTCTTCTTGGGCGGGCAGACAGAGATTGCCCAAGACGCGGCCGATTGGGCAATGGCACATTATCCTGCCTTGCGCATTGCTGGCACGCGTTCTGGTTTTTTTGAAGCCGATGAAGAAGACGCCCTAATCGCAGAAATCAACGCCTCTCATGCCGGAATTTTACTGGTTGGCCTTGGGGTTCCACTTCAGGAAAAATGGATTGCGCGCAATCGCCACAAGATAGCGATACCTGTGGTGATGGGGGTTGGTGGATTGTTCGATTATTATTCGGGCCGAATTCCCCGCACACCGCGCCTTGTGCGGACGTGCAAATGCGAATGGGTATGGAGGCTGGGCATGGAGCCGCGCCGGATGGCCAAGCGCTATATTCTGGGCAATGCGCTGTTTCTCGTCCACGCCGCTTATGAAGCGGCTTGTCAGAAGGGTATCGTGACCA
>JABSPI010000227.1 GCA_013214365.1 Erythrobacter sp. | reverse complement strand
GTGACCGTTCTTTTGGTAGAAGCCGCTTCCCTCGACATGGGATTAGAATTGACGCCTGAGATAGAGCGGGCCGCAGGTGCCGTGGCCCAACGCATAGAAGGTCTGTGCAACTGATGGTCCGCACGGTCGATGTCAAACGCGGCTCTATCTACATCTCTGCTGAGGTTTATGACGTTTATTTCAAAGGGCTGGAGGCCGTCATCGTCTTGATCCGGGATGGCCAGTTGATGATCTTGCCTGTGCGCCAGATGGCGGCCGGTGGGTGTTTGCTCAAGATGCGCAACGCGAAGGGAGACAGGGTCGCCACGGCCCCGGATGTTTTCGAAGCGCATGGCCTGCATGAGTTCAGCGAAAAGGGCCTGGAGGCGACTTGGTCCAGCGAAGATGGGGCCTTGGTTGTGATCTTGGGTGATAACTAAGTTTGCACCGCAAATAACTTAGTTGTCAGTCTGCTTTGCGGCGGCTTAGCCTTGTCTCAACGGGTTTTACAATCGAATCTCAGGAGACAGCGATGGTCGCGCGCAACCGCACATCGGATGAAGTCTTGGCTGCCAAACGCGGCGTGCAAGACGCAGATGCTACAACGGCCCAAAAGGCGGAGATGCTGATGGAAATGGCCATGGGCATTCAGCAAAAACCGAAATCTCCGGATGATCTTTTGGCGGCCGTGGATCTTTATGAAGAGGCGCTAGAGCTGTGCGGGGCGCAAGATGCGCTTTTGGCCGCGCGGGTGAGGGCCCGGATGGCCACCGCGCTGATGTCGATCCCCAGCGAAGACACGGGCTATCTGGCGCGCGCCCGGGATGAAATGGAGGTCGCGCTGGCCACCGTTTCCGCAGAAGGCAAAGATGAAGAAATTGCCGAGGCGGAAATGAACCTTGGCCTGATCTGTCAGAACCTGGCGGGGGCAGGCAAGGGCAAAATTCAGGATGCCATCGGCGCGTATCAACGTGCTTTGCGGGTCTTTGACAAAGCGCAGTTTCCGGCGGAATTTGCGATCCTTCAAAACAATCTGGCGACAGCCTTTCTTTCGATCCCCTTCTCGGATGAGAGCGGGAAGATGCGCGAAGCCTTGGCCGTACAATCGTTTGAAGAAGGTCTGCGGGTCGTCAATCTGATCGATCACCCGACCGAATACGCGATGCTGCAAAACAACCTTGGAAATGCGCTGCAATATGCGTCTTCGAGCCACCGGGTAGAGAACGGATTTCGCGCGCTTGAGGCCTATGACGAGGCGCTGAAGGTGCGCAACGAGGCAGATACGCCGGGCGAATTTGCCAATACCGTCGCCAACAAGGCCAATTGCCTGTCTAACCTTCCGGATCACCCAGAGGCGCCGGAAAAGGGAAATAAAAACAACATGATAAAGGCCCTTGGTCTCTATCATGAGGCACGCAAGATATTTGTCGCTGTCGGCGAAATGCAGAAGGCGCAGATGGTGGCGGATGCCGCCGCAGAATTGCAGGGGCTGATCAGTTCAGGCGGCTCCTCTGACCAGTTTCAATCACTTCAATGAAAGGCAAAACACGATGGAACTAATCCTGGCACTGATTTTGGGCATAGCGGCAGCGATAGGTGCCGGTGCGCTCTCAGGCATCCGCATCGGCGGGGCCGAACTGGGCAATGAGCTCGCGTCCTATATGGGCATGCTCTACGGGCTGATCGCGGGCGGCGCGGCCGTCGTGATCGGGCTCATCCTTGTGACTGTGATTTAAGGAGACTGACCATGTTGGAAATGGCTTTGAATTCCGCAAAACTGTTCATGGTTGGAAAACTCTTCCAGGACAATAAAAAGGTTATGCGCCAGCTGCTTATGGCAGTTCTGCTGGGTGTCGTGGCGCTGTTTGTCGTGGCTCAGTTTGCGCCAATTTGGGTGGCTGCCGCGGTGGCTGGTGGTGCATCCGGGTTTGCGCAACCGATCCTGCTCAAAGACCTGAAATACGCCTGATGGCAGACGGAGGATCCCCCGCCACAGAGCGCAGCCTGTCTGAGATGCTGCGCGATATCGAGGCGCTGACCGCTTTGGCGGACGGCTGGGACGAGGCTGCCCGCAGTGGCGCGCAGGCGCGGGCCGAGGCGATTGACGCGTTAAACGCTGAAGCCTTTCGCCGCCTGATCCGGCACTTGCAGGGCGTCGACGGCATGGGCGCTGCGTTGAAATCGGCAGCGGCGGATGATGTTGTCTATGCCGTTCTGCGGCGGCACGGCATCCTGCGTGCAAGCCTTTTTGAACGTGTCGATGCAGCGTTGGACACGGTGCGCCCGATGCTGGCCTCCCATGGGGGGGATGCTGAGTTGGTGTCTGTCGAAGACGCAACTGCGACGGTGCGTTTCTTGGGCGCTTGCGACGGGTGTCCGGCCTCTGCACTGACGTTCTATGCCGGGGTCAAAAAGGCGATCCAGGAACAAGTTCCGCAAATCACCGACGTGAAGCAAGCGAAGGGCCTGGGCGGCGGCGGTGGGGATCAGGTCCATTTCACCTCTCCTTTTGCGGCCTACCAGAAAGAGGGTTGGAGCAAAGCGGCAGATCTGGACGATGTCCCCGATGGTTCGACCCAAGTATTCGAGGTTGACGGCCATTCGGTCTTCATTTCCCGGTTCGGCGACCGCGTCACCTGTTTTGAAAATGCCTGCGCGCATATGGGCATGGCGATGGACGGGGGCGAGATTGCCGATGGGTTCATCACCTGCCCTTACCATGAGTTCAAATACTCGCTTGAAAGCGGCGAGTGTCTGACCGCGCCCGAAGTGCAATTGCAGCCCCATGGTGTTCGGGTCGTCGGCGACCGGATCGAAATTCGAGTGACGCAGTGAAGGTCTCCCTTGCCCCTTCCTTTGAGCCGATCAAAGCGCCTGGCACAGAGGAGCCGGGGGCGCCCTTGCTGGACCCCACCGGTCCGGATTGTGTTTTGGGCTGGACCGAAGGAGAGTTTGCCGCCGCTTTGCAACCGTCTGACAAGACGCTCTTTGGTCCACGCGGCGTATGCTTGCATTCTGACGGGTCGTTTTGGGTGTCGGACACTGGGCATCATCGCCTTTTGGGTTGGTCACAGACACCCACTGAGGATAACCGACCCGCGGACATTCTGATTGGTCAGCCGAGTTTCGAAAACGAGGGGCGCAATGCCAAGGTCACCCCGACCGATTTCAGTCTGAACGTTCCAACCGGGGTTGCGGAATGGCGCGGCGGTCTGGTGGTTGCGGATCCTTGGAATCACCGTGTTCTGGTCTGGCGTACCCCGCCCACGCGCCATAACCGACCCGCAGATTTCATTCTGGGGCAGGTTGAGGCAGATAGCGTTTTGGCCAATCGTGGGTCTGACGCGCCGACGGCGTCGACACTGCATTGGCCCTATGGGGTCAGTTCGGTTGGCGACAAACTGGTCGTGTGTGATACCGGCAATCGGCGTATTCTGGTCTGGGATGACGTGCTGGAAACCGGTCAGCCCGCCGATTTGGTCTTGGGGCAGGACAGTTTCACGTCGCGCGATGAAAATGCGGGCGAGGATGTCAGCGCTATGTCGATGCGCTGGCCCCATGCGGCGGTTTTGTGGAATGGTCAGCTGGCGGTGGCAGATGCCGGCAACAACCGGGTGATGCTGTGGTCGGATGGCCTGCCATCCGCCAACGGGCATCCCTGTGACGGGCTGATCGGGCAATCCGATTTCG
Organism: Erythrobacter sp.; assembly: GCA_013214365.1. GTDB lineage: Bacteria > Pseudomonadota > Alphaproteobacteria > Sphingomonadales > Sphingomonadaceae > Erythrobacter. Next base: position 7,649 of record JABSPI010000227.1, on the reverse strand, counting down.
CGGCCTGCGATCACAACATGGCCAATTACTACCCCAGTTCCAAGGCGCTCAATATGCCGTACGCCCTCGCGGTCGATGGCGATGAGCTGATCGTTGGCGACACAGCAAACTCCCGTCTTGTGGGCTGGTCCGAGGCCGGGATCGCACCGCCAGCCAGCGGCCTGACGGGACAGAGCGATTTTGCCTCAAAGGGCGACAATGGGTGGGGCATCGCACGACGTGACAGCGTGTGTTGGCCCTATGGGCTCAGCGCCCGGGGCGGACTTGTCGCCATTGCGGATAGCGGCAACAACCGCGTTCTGCTGTGGAAAACCGCATCATGACGGCGCAGGGCCTGATCATCCAAGGCCAGGTGCAGGGCGTGGGATTTCGCCCGACGGTTTGGCGCGTGGCCAATGAACTGGGTCTGACAGGTGATGTGAAGAACACCGCACGCGGCGTCGAAATCCGGCTTTGGGGTCAGGCGGTGGATGAGTTCGAGGCCCGGCTCAGGATGTCTTTGCCGGTGCTGGCGCAGATCGAACAGATCGAGACGTTTGATCTGCCCCCTGAAGCCCCCGCGCAGTTTGAAATCACGCCGTCCGATACCGGTACAAGCCGGGTCACCGTGACGCCGGATATGGCCGTCTGCGCCGACTGCCTCGACGAGGTGCGTGATCCTTTTCAGCGGCGCTACCGCTATCCCTTTGCCAATTGCACCAATTGCGGTCCGCGGCTTTCGATTGTGAAATCAGCGCCTTATGACCGTGCAACCACGACCATGGCTGCATTTGACATGTGCCCGGAGTGTCAGGCCGAATACGACAATCCCGAAGATCGCCGCTTTCACGCCCAACCCATCGCGTGCCACAGCTGCGGGCCCAAAGCATGGCTTGAAAAGCTGGGCGGCGGTGCGGTGAACCTCGAAGCGTTTTCGATGATGGATGATGTTGACGCGGCGGGCGGGGCCTTAATGAACGGCCATATCGTGGCGGTGAAGGGGCTGGGCGGGTTTCATCTGGCCTGTGACGCCACGAAAGCCGATGTGCTGCAGGACCTGCGCGACCGTAAGCGGCGCCCGGACAAACCGTTTGCTTTGATGGCGCGGGATTTGAATGTGATCCGGCGCTACGCAGAGCTGTCGGAGGAAGAAGAACGGCTGCTGGGATCATCAGAAGCCCCGATTGTTTTGTTGAAAGCCCTCGATGGGGCCCTGCCGGATGGCATAGCGCCCGGGTTGGATCGGCTGGGCTTCATGCTGCCCAATACGCCGATGCATCACCTGATGCTGCGCCGCATGAAGCGCCCGGTTGTCATGACGTCGGGCAATATTTCTGGCCGTCCCCAATGCATTGACAACGATGAGGCGCGGCGCGAGTTGGCGGGCGTCGCCGACTTCGCCCTGTTGCACAACCGCGATATTGAGAACCGCGTGGATGACAGTGTCGTGCGGGTCGATCCAACGTCTCTGACCATGATACGGCGCGCGCGCGGCTACGCGCCTAAACCGATCACTCTGCCTCAAGGCGCGCCTGAAGACCTCAGCGTGATTGCCATGGGAAGTGAGCTGAAGAACACGTTCTGCCTGACGGATGGCGCGCGCGCGATCCCCAGCCAGCACATGGGCGATCTGGAAGATGTGGCAACCTTTGACGATGCGGCGCGCAATCTGAGCCTTTACCGCGATTTCTATGATCATGCGCCGGATGCCATCATTGTCGACGCGCATCCCGAATATCTGTCGACCAAGCGCGGGTATGAGATTGCGGGCGATACGCCGGTGATCGAAGTGCAGCATCATCATGCGCATATTGCGGCCTGCCTTGCGGATAATGCGCGGGCTTTTGATGCGCCGCCGGTGCTTGGAGTGGCGATGGATGGCCTTGGGCTGGGCGATGACGGGACGATCTGGGGCGGTGAGTTTATGATCGCCGATTACGAAGGCTACCGCCGTGTCGGTCTATTGAAACCCGTGGCCTTGTTGGGTGGTACGGCGGCAGTTCGCGAACCCTGGCGCAATGCCTATGCGCATCTTACGGCTGAGATGTCTTGGCCAGAGCTGAAGATGAATTTCGGCGATCTTGACCTGATCCGCCGCCTGGAAGACGCCCCGCGCGACGCGCTGGATGCCATGAAAACCTCTGGCACAAACTGCCCGCTTTCCTCGTCTTGCGGGCGGCTCTTTGATGCCGCCGCGACCATCGCAGGGCTTGCTTGGGATCGGCAAAGCTATGAAGGACAGGCGGCCATGGCGTTTGAGGCACGGCTTGATCCGGACGCGATGGATGAGCCTGATGAATTGGCCTATCCGTTTTCCATCCCGCTGATGGGCGGAAAGGGATTGCCCTATATCGAACCCCTCGCCGTCTGGCGGGCGATGCTGGGCGATCTTTTGCTTCACACACCCGTTGGCGTGATGTCTGCGCGGTTCCATCGCGGGCTCGCCAAGACCATTGGCAAGATGATCCACCGTCTGACCGATGACAGCCCCATCGACACCGTCGCGCTCAGCGGCGGCTGCTTTCAGAACGCAACACTTACCCAATTGGTCCAGCACGAGGCGCAAACCCTCGGGCTGAACGTACTCACCCATCAAAACCTGCCAGCCAATGATGGCGGGTTGTCGCTTGGGCAGGCGGTTGTCGGCCTTGCGCATCTTAGAAAGGGAGGATGAACCATGTGTCTGGGTATTCCCGGCCAGATTGTCGAGATTTCGTCAGCGGAAAAGAAGCTGGCCATCGCGGATGTGTCTGGCGTGCGACGTGAGGTGAATGTGGCCTGCATTGCGGGCGACGGGCCTGTTGATGACCTGATCGGAGCCTGGGCGCTGATCCATGTGGGCTTCGCCATGAGCCGCATCAACGAAGAAGAGGCCGCCAAGACGATGGAGGTTCTCAAGATGCTGGGCGAGGCGCAGGAAGAGATTGAGGCGATGCGCGAAAGTCAGAAGATGATGGAGCAGGCGTCATGAAATATGCAGAAGAGTTCCGTGATCCCAAAGCGGCCAAAGGCCTGCTGGCCCAGATCGCAACCGTGATTGATGAGATTGGGGCGACCAAGGAAAAACCTGTCCATATCATGGAGATCTGCGGCGGGCACACGCACGCGATTTTTCGCTACGGCCTTGATAAGCTGACGCCCGAGGGGTTGGAGTTCATCCATGGTCCCGGTTGCCCTGTCTGCGTTCTGCCGATGAGCCGCGTGGATGAATGCGTTGAACTGGCTGAGCGGCCAGAGGTGATTTTCACGACTTTCGGGGATGCCATGCGAGTCCCGGGCACGCAGAAATCCCTGTTGCAGGCCAAGGCTGATGGGGCAGACATCCGGATGGTGTACTCCCCCCTTGATGCGCTGGAACTGGCCCGGCGCAATCCGGATCGCGAAGTGGTGTTCTTTGGACTTGGGTTTGAGACCACGACGCCCTCCACCGCTTTGTCGATCCAACAAGCTGCGGCAGAGGACCTCACGAATTTCTCGGTCTTTTGCAATCACATCACCGTGCCACCGCCAATCAAGGTCCTGCTGGATGACCCGCATATGATTTTGGATGGTTTTGTCGGCCCTGGTCATGTGTCGATGGTCATCGGCGTCGAACCTTACCGTTTCATCGCGCGCGATTATGGTAAACCCATCGTTGTTGCCGGGTTTGAACCCATCGACCTGCTGCAATCGGTCCTGATGGTGCTGGAGCAGATTCGCGATGGGCGGGCCGAGGTTGAGAACCAGTATTCGCGCGTCGTGCCTGATGAGGGCAATCCGGTGTCGATCGCGGCTTGTGAGGATGTCTATGAAGCGCGCCCGACATTTGAATGGCGGGGCCTGGGTGAGATTGACAGCTCGGGCCTTCGAATCCGCGGAAAATACGCGCGGTATGATGCGGAAGAAAAGTTTGGCGTGGGCTATGGGAAGGGCCTGACACGGTTTATCCCCGAGCCGGAAGGCTGTGCCTGCGGCGACGTCATGACCGGCCGTTTGAAGCCGCGCCAATGCCCGCAATTTGGCACGGGCTGCACGCCGGAAATGCCGCTTGGTGCGCTGATGGTCTCCTCGGAAGGGGCGTGCGCCGCCTACTACCAGTATGGCGGTGTCGAAGAGCTTGAGGCCGCAGAATGAACCAGGCCATCAGACGCATGAAAACCGACACGGTCACACTGGCCCATGGCGGCGGCGGCAAGGCGATGCGGGATCTGATCGAAGACGTGTTTGTTGCGGCTTTTGAACCCGACGGCATGGAAGATCAGGCCCGTCTGACCCACGCGGCGTTGGCGTCGCCCGGTTCGCAACTGGCCTTTACGACAGATGGTTTTGTGGTCTCTCCGCTGGAGTTCCCGGGCGGCGATATCGGCAAGATTGCGGTGTGTGGGACCGTCAACGACCTTGCCGTCGGTGGCGCAGAGCCGCTGTGGTTGTCTGCGGCTTTTGTCATCGAGGAAGGCACGGATGTGGCCCTCTTGCGCCGCCTCGTTGCGTCGATGCGCGCAGCGGCGGATGAGGCCGGAGTACGGATCGTAACGGGCGACACCAAAGTCGTCGAACGCGGATCGGCGGATGGGGTCTTCGTTACGACCTCGGGCGTCGGGGTTATCCCGGCGGGCCGGAACCTTAACGCCACGCGCGTCCAGCCCGGCGATGTAGCCATCGTCAACGGTGTGTTGGGCGATCACGGCGCGGCCATTCTAGCGGCGCGGGGCGACATGGCGCTGAGCGTCGAAATCCCCAGCGACTGCCAGCCGTTGAATACCTTGATGTCATCGACATGCGACGCCGTGGACGTACGCGCGGCGCGTGATGCGACGCGTGGTGGGCTGGCATCCGCGCTCAATGAGATCGCAGAGGCCGCCGGCTGCGGCATTGAGATTGACGAAAACGCTTTGCCGCTGCGAACAGAGGTCAAAGGCGTGTGTGAAATCCTTGGTCTCGACCCGCTCTACCTGGCCAATGAAGGCACTTTGGTGCTGTTCGTGCCTGAAGCTGAGGCCGAGGCTGCATTGACCGCCATGCGTGCCACGGATGCGGGCAAGGGAGCCGTTGTCATCGGGAAAGCCACGCAGGCCCATCCGGGCCGCGTAATCATGCAAACCCTTTTCGGGGGTGGGCGCATTGTTGACATGCTCGTGGGTGAGCAACTGCCGAGGATTTGCTGATGTTGGGATTTCTGGGACTGGGGTTTTTGATCGGCATGGCGCATGCGTTTGAGGCCGATCATCTGGCCGCCATGGGTGGGATTGCCGCCAAAGACAAATCCCGCAGCTGGAAGATGCTGACTTTGCGGGGATGCGCTTGGGGCACGGGTCACACGATCACGCTTTTTACCGTGTGCGGCGCCGTGCTGGTCTTGGGCACGCAATTGACCGAAAGCCGCAGCGCGCAGTTAGAGTTTGCCGTGGGCGTGATGCTTGTTGGGCTTGGCTTGCACGTTCTGTGGCGTCTATGGCGTGACCGGGTACATTTCCATGTGCACCGCCACGCGGGCGAGGCTGCTCCGCATTTTCACGCGCATTCTCACAAATCCTCGCGCATCAGCCATGATAGAGATCCGCATGAGCACGCGCATTCCAAGCGCGGGCTTCTGGCGCCGCTCGCCGTGGGGCTAGTGCATGGTATGGCAGGTTCTGCCGGGCTTCTGGCGCTTGCGGCGGCGGGCACACAGACACCGGGCGTCGCCTTGGGTTACGTGCTTGTTTTCGGTATCGGCTCAATCCTGGGTATGGGCGTGCTGAGTTTTGCGGTCTATTGGCCGCTCAATTTTGCAGAACGCAGTGCAACACTGTTGCATCGCGGATTGATCGTGACGGCGGGCGTGGTGGCGATTGTGATCGGCGGGATGATCATTGCGGAAACGGCCCCCTTGGCCTTCGGGGCGGCGGCCCATGCATGAACTGGGCCTTTCCCGGAACATCGTGTCCATCGTGACCGAGAACGCGGGCGACAAGCCTGTGGCGCGGGTAAAACTGTCGGTCGGGCCGCTGGCCTGCGTGGAAACGACCGCATTGCAGTTCTGTTGGGATATCGTGACGCAAGATAGCCTGCTCACAGGTGCCTCATTGGAAATTGAGGAAGCTGAGGGCGACACGTTCTTAATCAAAGAATTCGAATATCGGGAGATGGCGTAATGTGCGGAAAATGTGGATGCTCTGATCCGACCAATGAAGTGAAAATGGTGGACCCTGCTACAGGCGTTGAGACGCTGATCCGGCATGGCGGGCTTGTGCAGGCGGATGACCACTCAAACGGTCATCATCACGACCATGACCACCATCATCACCAGCCCCATGAGGGAGAAGACAAACCTCATGTGCATGGGCCAAACGGTGAGGTCATTTCACTGGAACAGGCCGTTTTGTCCAAGAATGATCAGATCGCGGCCCGCAACCGGGGCTGGTTCGAAGGCCGCGGTGTTCTTGCCCTGAATCTGGTGAGCTCGCCCGGGTCCGGAAAAACAACCTTGCTGGAACGCACGATCCGCGAACTGAAAGGCAAACGCGCGATCTATGTGATCGAAGGGGATCAGATGACATCCAATGATGCGGAACGGGTGCGCGATGCCGGGGCAAAAGCCTTGCAGATCAACACCGGCGCTGGATGCCATCTTGAGGCGGACATGATCGCCGATGCCGTGGAGCAGCTGAACCCTGAACCCGGCTCGATCCTGATGATTGAGAATGTGGGAAATCTGGTGTGCCCATCAATGTTCGATCTTGGCGAACGGATGAAAGTGGCGGTGATTTCGACGACGGAGGGTGAGGACAAACCGTTGAAGTACCCGCACATGTTTCGCGCCGCCGAAGTGGTTTTGATTAACAAGATGGACATCGCGGAGGTTGTTGAATTCGACGAAGATGCATGTCGTAGCAACATTGCTGAGGTCAATCCAAGGGCGACCGTTCTATCTTTGTCTGCGAAGACGGGGCAGAACTTCGAGCCTTGGATCAATAAATTGGTTGAACACAGGCAATAAGCTGAAGAGTCACACCAAGGTTTACGCTTATGTCCGCGGTAAGCCCTGAGGCGCGTTGAACAGCTGCAATATGAGCGTCTCACAGCCGCGCGGGAGAAAACGCGCTGTGTGTCGCACTGCGGCAGTAGACCGTTTTGCGGTCACTCGCTTTGCGAACAGAAAGATCCGCTTTGTCCGCATCTCGGTCCTTACTGCAAGCTGCAGCGAATGACTGGTCTGGGATCCGTCGACCACTGTCGCGGGAGCAGTGTCGCCCGACTTGGTTGTGGCCCAACCTACCAAGGCTTTCTCACCATCTCGCACTACCACGCCGCCTCCGGGTGTCTCTGGTTGCATCGATAGCGGTCGAAGTTGCCTCAACTGCGGCGCAGCCCATTTCTGGCAAGCATCGGAAAATACGTAAGTTTTTGAATCCGTCTCGATTTGGGTGAAGGGCGGACGGAAAGAGACGCGGGGCGTTCGGAGACCGATTTCGGACGAAGCCCCAGTCTTCGAAAGTCGGATGGCCTCGCTAAACCCCTTTGAAACAGAAAGAAAAAAGGCCCCGTCAGGGACCTCAGCGAGGGTTCGTGAGTGGTTTGTGGCGGAGAGACAGGGATTCGAACCCTCGAGACGGTTTCCCGCCTACACACTTTCCAGGCGTGCGCCTTCGACCACTCGGCCACCTCTCCGTGTGGCACTCTCTAGCTTGGGGATACCGATCAGTTCAAGC
>JABSPI010000226.1 GCA_013214365.1 Erythrobacter sp. | reverse complement strand
GCCCAAATTTGCACCGCACAAACTCACCCACACAAAAATGGACGATACGCGTTTGGCCCGGCAAGGCTTTGGGCGCGGTCTTTGTATGATCTCCGATACCGAGCTCGCAGCAGGCTCTTCACCATCGACAATTACAATCTACGACCTTGAATCTCAGAAGCCGACGAAGGTGGTGAATCTGTCTATGGATGTTCGCAATGCGATCCACGGCTTGGAAGTCTGGCCGTTTGAGTGGCCCAAGAACGGGTGCTGAGACTATCCCTTCAACATCTCTGGACGTTGAGCCTCCGGTAGTTCCAGCAAAACTGGCTCCATGAAGTCTATCAGCTCGGCCAGGTCTTCTTCATAGTGACGCCACAGGTTGACAGATCCGCTATAAATCGGCTGGCGCACCTGCTCCGAACTGGCCGTGCGAACCGCGCGCTTGGTTTCATGGAAGCGTAGCATCCCGTCTTCCCAATCTAGCCCGCAATGGTCTGCTATGCGCCGAGCTTGGACTTCCAGGTCCGCAACCACTTCCTCATAATTGACCCGCAGGACTTTCCCCGGAAGCACTTCATCCCAATGCTTCATGATGCGCACGTACTGGGTGTAATAATGCGCCAAATCATAAAGATCATATGAGAATGGCTGACCTTTTGCGAACAGCTGCTTGAATGTTCCCAGACAGCTATCCAAAGGATGACGGCGCGCATCAATCACTTTCGCGTTCGGTAGTATGGCGTGCAGGAAACCGACACCTGTAAAATTGTTTGGGAGCTTGTCGGTGAAGTAAGGCTTTCCCGTACGATGAGGCTGAGTGAGCTCGATATACTCCTCCCCAAGTCCGCGCACCTGGTGCGGCGCCAGCTCCAACATGCATTGTGGATACTTTATGCCATCGGCTCGGTTGAGGCCGGTCTCTGTCGCAATGCGCAAAAGATAATGAAGCTCTGCCGTGCCCTCGACTTCAGAGTGGCTGGCCAGAATTTGTTCCAACAAAGTCGAGCCCGATCTTGGTAGGCCAACAATCAGGACCGGAGATGGATCCGGGTCACCCTGCCCTTGTCGGGCTTCGAAATAGTCCTTGGTGAAAACGTCTATCAGCCGATCGATTTGGACCTCGAACTCGATCGGATCATAGTGGACCAGAAGCCGCTTCTTTTCGTTACCGCGAGCATAATAAGAGAATGCTTGCTTATAGTCTTTTCGATCCTCGTGAGACTTGCCGAGCGCGAAACAGAAAGACACTTCGGAGTCTTCGTTTGGATTTGAGTTGGTAACCTCGTCGAGGCGAAGCTTCATCTGTTCAACCTCGGCCTCTTCAAACCGAAAGGTCTTTAGATTTGCCAAGCTCCAATAGACTTCGCCGAATTCAGGTTTTGAGTCGGCACATTGTCTGTAGGCGGCGATGGCCTCGTCTTGGCGCCCGACTGTTTTCAGAGCGTGCCCCAGGCATAGGAGCGATGGGAAATGCTTTGGGTCGATCTCCACAGCCTGTTGCAAGTAATCGATCGACTCATCCAAACGGCCATCATTCATGCAATTGGCACCCAGGCGCTCCAGCGTGTGAACGTTGCGGGGTTTGATCTGCAAAGCCCGGCGAAACGCCTGATCGGCTTTGTCGAATTTTTGTTGTTCGTTCAGAGCCGTTCCAAAATTAATCCACGCCGTCCAATAATCTGGCGCGAGTTCGACAGCGCGGCGAAACAACGCCTCCGCATCATTGTATTGATCTTGCTTGGCCTTGAGCACACCCAATAGCCTCAAAGCATCGACATTCTCAGGATCAGACCGCAAAACTTTGCGGTAGATTTTCTCCGCGCCAGCATCGTCACCCGACCGTACGGCTTCCATAGCTTGGACAATTGCCGCCCGACTGGGATTGTTGTCCATACTCGATTGAAAGACCTGATCTGACTCGTCGCCGCGCCCGATCATCGCTAACAGCTCCCCCAACTTCATACTTATCGCAGTAGATTGAGGATCGTGGCGCGAAGCCATTTTCAAAGCGTCAATCGCGGCTTCAACCTTTCCTTGATGCAAGAGGCTGTCCGCTAGATTTTCATGTGCTGGCGCGAGGGTCGGAACCAATCGCGTCACATGCGTGAACCGCGTCTCTGCCTCAGCGAACCTCTGTTGACGCATCAAACACGCACCGAGCAGTCTTATAAAGTTCGGATCGTTCGGGTAACGCTTTAACGCCGCCTCAAGCATGCGCTCGGCATCATTTGCTTTTCCGGATTGAAACAGCCCAAGCGCCGCTTCAAATATCGATTTCGGATTCGAATGCATGGTTTGCACGTGCGTGTTCTTTCCGTTTCCGCCAGCGCACTTTTGCGCGCCTTCCCAGTATACTAGACTTAGTGCAAGTGTGATCACGAACCAACTTGCGGGTCAATGAAATGCCCGCTTTTTGACGCGATGAGCCAGCTTCCTCAGCATCCACAAAATTGTGATCACGTTTTTGCAGAACAGCCCGATGGTAGGGTTGTCAGCAAGTTAAAGGTTGATTTATCGTGATCACGAAACAGTTTCCTTTAAAAGGGCTGATGTTTCGATCATCGACCTCAAGAATTAGTAATGGGATGACATGACGACGAGCCTTGATCCTCAATCCCTCGAAACCTCGGCTGCACCAAATGTCAGCCAGGATACGCGCCCGCGCCTCTCGATACAGCGGATCATTCTGATCTTGAAATGGATCGTCTATCCCCTTTTGATCCTCAATTTCTTTTATTATTTGAGCGACGACCTTCAGACCATTCAGCATACAATTTCCGACGATTCGTCGATCCGAAAATGGCTGAATGCGCTTGCCCCATCGTTGGATCAGCTGTCTTGGGTATTGCTCATCTTTGTCTACGAGATTGAAACTTATTGGCTTGAAGAAGATTTCGACAACAAGCTTGTTAATTTTCTGATGCTTGCGGCGAAAATCGTATTTGTCGCGTTCATTTGCAACACGATTTACACTTACGCGTTCTATGTGTCAGAACTCCCTGGCATGGCCGAGATAGAGGGCGTGACAGACTTATGCGCGCTCGCGGGTCAGGACTTATCGTTCTACAGGAATGTCGTTTATACCGACGTCACCGCTCAAACTTGCTCGACGATCCAGTATAGTGGCGCGCTATACTCCTATCCGAACGATCCGTTGGTAACCGACGCGGCCGGACGGATCGAAGATGCACAATTGAGAATTATCGATCTCATCGAGGCGTGCGTGTGGTTGATCATTTTGGCGCTGACCGAACTCAGCGTGCGCATGCAAGATCGTGGCATCTACAAAGGCGCCATTCTGACCTGGGACAAACGCGCCAAAGTCACACTCTATTTCTTGCTCGTCCTCGCTTGCGTCTATTGGGGATGGAAAGGCCATTTTGTATATGTTTGGGACGAGGCACTTTGGATTTTGAGCTTCCTGGTGCTCGACAATAATCTTTCGATTTGGCGTGACGAGCTGGCAGAATCTGATGCCGGTGCCCAGGCTGCGGAGGCCTGAAGGCGTTGGACATTTTCACGATCACTCTTGTCTTAAGTATCATCGTCTTCATAGCGATCGGCAATTATGCCGGCCGCAATGTCAAAGACCTTGATGACTATTATGTTGCCGGGCGTCGTGCTCCGACAATTCTGATCGTTGGAACCCTTGTTGCGAGCCTTTTCAGCGCAACCATATTCCTGGGTGAGGCGGGTTTCACATATGATGGCCAAATGGGCCCCTACCTTTTGTTCCCTGGAATCGCTGGCGCGGGGTATGTTTATGGAGCATTGCTGTTCGGGCGTTATCTGCGCCGAAGCAAAGCCCAAACCGTTGCTGACTATTTTGGGCAGCGCTTCAACAGTCGGCGCATCCAACAAGTGTCGGGCCTCATCATCATTGTGGCGCTCGGTATCTATCTGTTGGTGGTCACCCAGGGTGCCGCCTTGCTACTGGTAGAACTCACCGATCTTTCGTATCATCAAAGCCTCGCGGTTGCTTGGTTCAGCTACACGTTCTTCACATTGTATGCAGGTTCCACCGGGGTCATCCTTACCGATACGCTGATGTTCCTCTTATTCGCCGTGGCTACGGTCGCTTTTGGTGTTTACATAATAAATGATCTTGGTGGCATACAGGCTGCGGTCGAAGGCATGACGGCGGTTGAGGGAAAACCCGACATTGCGGCATGGCACGGTACAGTCGGTGAAGGCCGATATTGGCTCACGGGGTGGGATTATCTGATCTGGGCGATCACAATCGATATTGCGTGGAGCGTGGTCTACGCAGTCAGCCCCTGGCAGGCGAGCCGCCATATGATGGCCCGTAACGAACACGTAGTGCTCCGAGCGGCAATCTTAACCTGCTTAGCGATCATCGTTCTCCAGTTCTTCATTTATGGCGTCGCGGGCCTCATCAACATTTACAATCCAGATATCGACCCGTCCGAAATTGTACTGATCTGGGCAGCTCAGAATCTGGTTCCTGACATGCTCGGTGCGCTCCTTTTGGCTGGTATCATGGCAGCCGCGCTTTCATCTGCATCTACCTTTTTGTCTCTGGTTGGTTTTAGCGCCAGCAACGACATTATGCCCAGTAAACAGCCTCTGAGCCTTAACAAAACGCGTGTCGTCGTGCTCGGCGTGGGTCTCGTCACACTCGCCATTAGCTTTGTTTTCCCGCCGAATATCTTTTGGTTGATGCTGTTCATCGGAACCGTATTCACATCCTCATGGGGACCGGTTGCATTGATGAGCGTCTGGAGCTCACGCATTACCGCCAATGGGGCTTTATGGGGCATGATCACCGGATTTGTATTCAATGTTGTACTGTCAGCGCTGGAATATACTGAGCTAATCACGCTGCCGCACTACTTTAATCCAACGATCATTGCGACTTCGATCAGTTTGATCACGATCATCGTGCTTTCCCGCCTTGGCGAGGTCACCGAAGCTGAACGCGCCTATCGCGAAAAACTGCATGAGACGCCGGAAGGCGACAGATCGAGAAAAGCTACCAAACTCACACTCATGGCGCCTATCGCCTTGATCATATATGGCTGTACTATCCCCTTCATCATGCTGCACTTCTACGTCGCCCCGTATCAGCGCGGCACCGGTCAAATCACGGAATCAGGCGGCATAAATTGGGCGACCGGCGAAGCGATCATTACGTTTGCCGCGCCGCTCTTATACATCCCGCTTGGAATGCTCGCTTACTGGATGATCAAGCGCGACTACGGCCGCGTTCCTGGCCGGGCTTTGTCAAACGAAGGTGCGGTGTAGGAGATGGATATTATTACTGGTCGCTGCGAATGTAAGCGTATCGCGTTTGAAATTACAGGACCGATCACCGATTTCAGTCATTGCCATTGCTCTCAATGTCGCAGATTGCACGGCGCAGCATTCGCGAGCTTTGCCGGCGTAGATGCGTCAAAATTTCGATATGTGACCGATACAAGCGATCTTCGAGCGTACGAATCCTCGGATGATCACCGCCGGCTCTTTTGCGGAAACTGCGGGTCAAATATTATGGTTCAGATCGACGCTTACCCAGATCAATTTTATGTCGCGATGGGTACTATCGATGGCGAAGTAGACTTACCAGAAGCCTATCACATATATGTCGGGTCCAAAGCACCTTGGCACGAAATTCTCGATTCCGGCGAGCAATATGTTGAAGACGCCGATGACTGAGCCGGGCCGCATTCACATGCATTACGCATCGGTCCTTCGTAGCCAGGCGGGGGTCTCATAGAGATGCACTTCCACGGCATCTCCAACGACAACATCTCCTGGAACGTCGACAACGCCAACCAGACCACGGCTCAGCTTGGCGGCACTAGAGAATGCCGTGGGCGACAATGGATCACCCGAAATCGTTTCGTAGGAGTCGGCCAGGCTTTTGCCCATGTCCAAACACGGCGGATTGTATTCAACGACGACCAATTCTGCGCCCGAAGGAAACTTCAGGATCGTACCTTTTGTCAATCGCGAGAACTCTGGCACGCCACTGATCGAAAAGTTGACGCCAATATCGCCAGCATTCAGTTCCGTCGTCAGGGACATGGTCTTACTGATTTCTCGAATCTCTTCGACCGATATCGCAGACCATTGGCGCTCATTTCTTCGCCGCACGCCTTCGGCTTGTTTATCGCCCGCGCCCCAGGCTTCGCGCTCGAACGAGCGATGTCGGTCGCCCACAATACCATCAAGGTCAAAAGTCAGTTTGGTCGCGGCGTCTTTGTTCAAGACGTCCGGTTTCCCAAGGTGAACCGACTCAATACGACCGACAATTTTCTGCATTCAACTCTCCACGCTCGCCTCAGGCAAGTTTCTCTCGTTCTCATCGTTGCATCTAAGTTGATGTTGAAAAGAGTCGAGCGTCATCGTTTCACTCAAGGCATCCAAACATGAGCTCCAACCCATCCCTAGAAAGACCCAAGACGGTCTTTGACAGCTGGCGGGCGATGACCGCTTCTTTGTATCTGGCAATCGTCGGATACGGCGTTCTTGTTGGTATTCCGGTGATCAGCACAGCTTGGGTCAACTTGTTGGGATTTAGCGAAGTCCAGGTTGGTCGTCTGGCTGGCGCAGATCTTGGAGGGCTCTCGATTGGCTCGGTTGTGACGGCGATGATCATATCTCGGTTCAATCGCCGTATTCTGGTATTCATCGCCTTGGTGACGTGCATCGGCGCCAACGCCTTATGCATGCTCACTTCGGACTATGAAACAGTCCTCGTTCTGCGACTGATCGCCGGTCTCGGAAGCGGGATATATACCAGTATTGCCGTGGCCAGTTTGGGGGCTACAGCGAAACCCGCGAGAGCGCTAAATCTGCTCCTATTCCTGTTCGCATTTTCGCAAGCGTTCGAACTCCACGTGCTGCCACAACTTTCAATGAACGGAATTTATTTGGTCTTCGTCATTGCCAATCTGATTGGCATCCTGCTGGTTCCATGGCTCCCACCTCGCGCGGTAGAAGCGCCCGCACCTTCCATCGAAGACGGCGGTCAAGACCAAGCTCAAACTTCTATCGAAACGCCCGGACCGCGCTCAGCAGCGTGGTTGGTGTTGGCGGCCATCGCATTCTCTTACGTCAATATTGGCGCGTACTGGACCTATATCGAACTCGCCAGTACCGCCTCGCCATTCACTGATGCGGACTGGGTTGGTCAAGTCCTCGTCTGGGCGTCATTCTTGAGCATCGTCGGTTGTCTGGTCGCCACGGTGATCAGCGATCGATTTGGGCTGGCTCGACCGCTCATCGCGACCCTATTTGTACATGCGATCATCGTCGGAATGCTCGCACTCGGCATCAACAATGTGAACATTGTAGTCAGCTTGTTCACCTTCAACTTTCTGTGGATCTTTATTGACGTCTATCAAATGGCGACGATCGCAAACATTGACAGATCGGGCCGCTTCGCCGCGCTCGTTCCAGGCGCGCAGGGATTGGGACAGATCGTCGGACCAAACCTTGCCGCTTCAATCATCGCGCTAGGATATGGCTATGATACAGTGTTCATTTTTTGCGCAGCCGCATCGATCACAGCGATGCTCATCTATTCGTACATGTATCTGCGATTGAGGCGCGCCTATCCGGCGCTCGCAGACGCATCATAAAGGAACAGCGCGGAGGATTGGGGAAAAGCGTGGCGAATGAAGGTCCATCAACTTTGTTTTTTGAAACGGTAAAGCCGTTTCGGTTGCGGATCTCGTTCACCTATGGACTGACGCTCATGGAGAACGTCTTCGAGCTCCTTTATCCATTCACGATTGGCCTCGCGATCAACGGATTGATATCCGGTCAGGGGTGGCAGAGCCTCGCTCCATTCATCATCATTTGGCTGCTTCACATCACCAGCGCAACCGCCCGGCAAATGTATGACACGCGCTTGTTTGCGAAGATCTATGGCGCGGTCGCCGAGAAAATGATCTTGCGCCAAACGGCAGCCGGAGTCTCAACCAGCGAAATCGCCGCGCGCGCTGTGATGATCCGCGAAGCGATCGACTTTTTCGAGTTTGAAATCCCGCAGCTGCTCACCGCGCTGATCACGATGTTCGGCGGCGTTGCAATGCTGTACTATTACGACGCGCTATCTGGCATCGTGATGTCCCTGCTTCTGGGACCAATATCCTGGCTATATTTCAGGTTCGGGAAGAAATCACTAAGGCTCAGCGAGCGACTGAATAATCGTCACGAGAAAGAAGTTCATGCCATCGTGGACGCACGGCAACATCGCGTGGCTTACCACTTCAAGGCGCTCGCGAAATGGCGGGTGAGACTATCCGATACGCAAGCCCGCACCTGGGCGACGGCAGACCTGTTAATGATTGTCGCCGTCATTGTGGTTCTATTGCGCCTCACGTCGGAGCCTGGCGTCCAAGCGGGAGACGTGTTCGCGGGCGTATCATATATTTTGAGTGTGATCTGGGCCCTCGATGAAGGTCCGGTTCTCGTGGAACAGCTTTCCAGATTGGTGGATATTCGTCGGCGTATCGATGAAATACCCGAGGCCGAGGACTAGATGGCATATGGTGTGAATGCCCGAAATTGCGCTCGCTTTACGGGTGCGCCGATCTATATTGCTGAAGGTCAGTGAATCGCGGCTACGGGAGAGAATTTTGGCATATTCATCGCACAATGAACTCGAGACCACCGTGGCCAAATATCTCGCGCATTGGCGAAAGGCGGAGATCTCAGAAATTGTGGCCATGTGCGCGACCGATGTCAGCTATCACGATCTCTCTTCGGGCGCGATCATTTCGCATGAAGAACTCGAGCAGTTTCTCAAAGATACGTTCACCTCCGAAACCGGCAGTAAGCTGGACTTTAACAGCATCACATATCCCAATTCGAACTCGGCATTTATCCACTGGACCCAACATCTAAAAGTTCCAGGCCAACGCAAAGCAATAAGTGTCGGTGGTGTAGAACTCATTGTCATCGAAAATGGCAAAATCATCAGCGTTCACGAATTCTATGATTACCGTGTTCCAGCTCCTGCGGAGCGTGACCCTTACAAAGAAAAGGTGCACGACGAGCAAATGCGAAAGCTTGGGCTTTGCGAGGCAGATGTGATCAATATTCAGGATCGTTTAGAGCGTTATTTTTCCGACAATCAGGCTTTTTTGAATGCCAATATCAATCTGTCCCGTGTGGCGCAGGCCGTCAACGTAACACGCAATCAGCTCTCATTTGTGATTAATCACGGGCTGCAAAGCAGCTTCTATGAATTGGTCAACCGGCACCGAATTCTTTATGTCATCGACCAGATGCCGCCAAGCAATGTCTCCTATTCCGTCGTCTCGGCCGCACTCGAAGCCGGCTTTAACTCGATCTCGGGTTTCTATAACGCCTTCAAAAAACAAACAGGCGTCACGCCTTCGGTTTATCGAAAGCAATTATACGCCAATAACGAGTAGATTTTTTCGCACGGACCCGCGCGGACGTTTTCGAAATGGCGCAACCCTACTTCAGATAGTCTAAGCTTTAAAATAGCGTTTTTTGGGTTGGGACCGAAGCCATGGGTTCTTATGATGCGATCATAATCGGAGCGGGACATAACGGTCTTGTTTGCGCAACGACACTCGCAAAAAAAGGAAAGAAAGTCCTCGTCCTCGACGCCGCAGAAGCCCCGGGGGGCATGGCGCAGGAGCGAACCTTTCACGACGGCTTTATGTCGCCCATTTCGCACGGTGCTGCCGCTTTCTCGAAAACCGTCTCCGACAAACTATCCTTGAACAAAGCGGGCCTAAGCTTTAGTGCACCGCGCTCGACGACCGCGCTCGATGCGGACGGGTCACATGTCAGCATCATCGGCGAAACTGTTCTTGGCGTGAATGCGGACGATACAGCCTCTTACAAGACATACCGACAGAAGCTTCTGCGCTACGCAAAAATTCTGGACTTAATCTGGCACAATACAATGCCTCGGATCGGCGGCGGTCTTATGGACGCCCTGATCTATGCGCGGGGCGGCCTCAAAGTCCGTATGCTCGGCAAGGAAGACATGGGCGAATTCGTTCGTGTCATTACGCTGCCAATGCGCGACCTGATCGATGAAGTCTTCACAGACCCTAAATTGCAAGGCCTCTTGAGCTGGGACGGCGTTATGGGATCGAAACTGGCGCCGCGCTCTCCCAACAATGCGGTTATGCCATTGCTGCTGCGCATGAATGGCGAATCTGGTGGCGACTATCAGGTTCCGAATGGCGGGACCAAAGCTCTGATCCAAGCACTCGTCGCCGCCGCCAAGTCAGCAGGTGCCTCAATCCAGACGGGCAAACCCATCAAGCGCATCATTGTAGAAGGTGACGAGAACGGTCAGCGGGCAACAGGCGTTGAACTTGAGACGGGCGAAGTAATCTCTGCTCCAATTGTCGTCTCGTCCGCCGACCCCAAGAATACGTTCTTTAAGTTGTTAGGCGCCCAGCATCTGGGAATCGAATTTACAAATCGGGTCAATCGACTCCGCACCAATGGCTATGTCGCCAAATTCCATATCGCCCTGTCAGGCGCACCTAAGATTGAAGGTGTTCAGGATCTTGGCGGCCGGTTCGTGATCGCGCCAACATTTGATGCGATCGAATTCGCATATGATGAAGCCAAATACGGCGGTGCCTCCACCAATCCGGTCATGGAGTTTACGATTCCGAGCGTGAACGACTCTTCGCTCGCCCCAGCCAACCAGCACGTTCTGTCAGCGAATGTGATGTATGCACCTTATGATGAAAAGACGGGATGGTCTGACGCGTCTCGCAAGACGTTCACCGACAACATTCTATCGACGCTGCAGCGCTACATTCCGAATCTCAAAGACATCGCGCTTGCGCATGAACTTCTGACCCCTCTCGATCTCGAGCGGGATTATCACGTGACGGGCGGACACTGGCACCATGCCGAAATGGCTGTTGAGCAGATGCTCATGATGCGTCCGACATACCAAGCCGCCCAATACGAAACTCCGGTTCCCGGCCTCTATCTTTGCGGCGCGGGATCGCATCCTGGGGGTGGCCTGCTCGGCATTCCCGGATGGAACGCAGCGAGGCAAATACTGAAATGAAAAAGTATGATGCCATCATTATCGGGGCTGGTCACAACGGCCTAACCAATGGCGCTTATTTGGCGAAAGCTGGATTGGACGTGCTGGTCGTTGAAAAGAACGACTATATTGGCGGAGCAGCCGTCTCGCGCGAGCTCGAGGACGGCTATTGGTATTCTAGCTGCTCTTATGTTTGCAGCATGATGCGCCAAGTCATCCATCGCGATCTTGACCTCACGCGTCATGGTCTAGTGCTGGTTCCATATCTCGGAACGCTCGCGTTCGGGGAAGGCGGCACAATCCTGACCTCTTACACTGCGGAAGGCCCGAACTATAATGAGCTAAAGCGCCACTCAGCTCATGATGCGGATGCGATGTTCCGCCTGTATGCAGACCTCGAGCGGTACTCAGTCCTCATCCGCAAAACCTTGCTGCGGACGCCACCAGATCCGACATCGTTCAAACCGCGCGATATCCGTGAGCTTCTGTTCCTGGCAAAAACCTTCTGGGAGCTCGGAGAAGCTGAACTCTACGAGTACATCCGCTTTTTCACGATGAGTGCTGCGGAATTCCTCGACGACTATTTCGAGAACGATTTCATCAAAGCCGTAATGGCTACCCCAGGCATTATCGGGACAGCGCTCGGTGTGGACTCACCTGGTTCAGCTTATATCTTGTTGCACCACGTCATGGGCGATGTTGACGGCAACATTGGCGCGTGGGGGCTCGCACGCGGAGGCATGGGGGCGATATCTAATGCGCTTGCCGGGGCCCTTCAAGAACATGGCGGCGAGATCAAAACCGACGCCCCGGTAGATCAGATTCTCGTCAAGAATGGCAAAGCTTGCGGCGTGGTCCTGGAAAATGGCGACGAACTTTATGCCGACATTGTTGTTTCTAACCTCGACGCCAAACGGACGTTTACAAAGATCGTCGAACGCAAGGATCTGCCGCCCGGCATTTTCGAGCGCGCCGAGAATTTCAAGATTCGCGGTTCATCCGGCAAAGTGAACATTGCGCTTTCGGGGCTTCCGAAATTCACCGGCGTTCCAGACAACCGCTACATCAATCGCGGTGGTCAGGCTTTTATCGGCTCAATGGAAACCCTCGAGCGAGCATATGATGCCTGGAAACATGGGACGTGGTCCGAAGATCTATTCATCGAAAGCGTGATCCCCTCGGCATGGGAGCCGACCGTTGCGCCTCCCGGCAAACACTGGATGTCCAACTTCATTCAGTATTGCCCGCCGCAACTGGCAGACGGCCCATGGACCGCAGAGAAACGTGACGCCTTTGGTCAAACGGTCATCAACAAAATCGAACGTTACGCACCAGGCTTCAAGGATTTGATCGTCCACATGGAAGTTCGAACTCCATTTGAGATTGAGAATGAAATCGGCCTCACTGAGGGCAACATTTTCCAAGGCGAGTTGACGATCGACCAGTTGCTCTTCAACCGCCCGTTCCCGGG
>JABSPI010000225.1 GCA_013214365.1 Erythrobacter sp. | reverse complement strand
CGGGTTTGGCGCAATTGCCCGACGGGGTGGGATGGACCAAAATCTATGGTCTCTCGCTGCTGGCGGGGATCGGCTTCACGATGAGCCTGTTTATCGGCAATCTGGCCTTTGCCGAACCGGCGATGATTGATGCGGTCAAGCTGGGCGTGTTGTCGGGTTCATTGATCGCGGCTGTGGCGGGCTTTGCCATCCTCAAAGCGATGCTGCCCGATGCGCCGCCTGCACCAGACCAACCCGCCGACCCGTCCAGCAATACCGCGCAGGCTGGTTAAGAGAGCGATCGCCCCGATGACACCTCCGATCATCCGCCCCACCCCGCTATCTGGTCGCCGCCAAGCAAAAGCCGATACCCCCGGCGCCCCCGGTGCCTCTTGCGCGGGGCCGGTCACCCGGATCGTGCGGGTCAATGGGATTGCTATGACCTATTACGAATGGCGCGGCGCCCCGGGCAATCACGATGCGCCTTTGGTGATTGCCCATGCGACCGGGTTCCATGGCCGCTGTTACAGCGCGATCGCCGAATTGTTTCCCGAACGCCGGGTGCTCGCGCTTGACCTGCGCGGCCATGGTCAAAGCGAAGGCGAACCGATCACCCATTGGCAAACTCTGGTTGATGATGTGACCGGCTTTATCGACCAATTGCGCCTGCGCCGCGCGATCGGAATGGGGCATTCGATGGGCGCGCATGTGTTGTTGCAAGCCGCGCTTGAGCGCGCCGAGGCGTTTTCGCGGCTGGTCCTGTTTGATCCGGTGATCCTTGCCCCCGATTTCTACCAAATCGATGAACACGCACAAGCCGAGCCCCACCCTACCATCCGGCGCAAGCGCGATTTCGCCTCGCCCGAGGCGATGATGGAACGCTTTGCCGAGCGATCACCCTACAATCTGTTCACCAAGCGCGTGTTCGAAGATTATTGCCGCTATGGCCTTCAAAAGCGGATTGGTGGCGATTTTGTGCTCGCCTGTGCGCCCGAAATGGAAGCCAGCATTTACGGCACCAGCCGCACCAATGCGGCCATTCACGACACCGCCAAAGCGGTTGATCTGCCGGTCTGGGTGGTGCGCGCCCGGCAGGGCATGTTTAATGATTTCACCGGCTCGCCAACCTGGCCACCATTGGCCTCGACCATGCTGCAAGGAGTCGATGTCCACCGCCCCGACCGGACCCATTTCCACCCCTTTGAAGACCCCGAAGACGCCGCCCGGATCATTGCCGAAGCGGCCCGCGCCTGAGGCACGCTCAGGCTGCTTTTGAGGCGGCTTGGCAGGCCTCGAGCAAATCGGAAAAATCTGAGTGTACTTGAACCAATTGCGTGCGCGATGGCGCGGTGCGGTTGGCCCCGATCGCATTGGCGAGCGCGCTGTAAAATTGCACCATGGCCCCGCGCAAGGGATTGTCCGGGGCGACGCTGCGCCCGAGCCAGATGGCAATTTCATGCGCGCGCGACAAAGGCTCGTGCGGGACCCGCGCCGGATCGCGATCGAGCATAAAAACAGTCTGGCTTAACGCCGCCAGAGCCTCCTCAAGGCAGATTACCGTTAGGTCGCCGCCGCGCGAGGCTTCGATCCGCGCATCAAGGTCAATCTGGCGATAGGTCTTGTCCGGCTTGGGGGCGAGCATCAGCATCTTTACTTCCCCTTATTCCGTGCTCGACCAGGCCGCCACTTGCTGCTGCAAGAAGCTCAGCGTCGATTGCGAGGAGGCGATCTGGCGTTCGGCGGCGATGAATTGGCTGGTCAGGCGCGCGCGCAATGCGTCCTGCTGCTCCGAAATATCTTCGAGCCGGGCATCATTGCGCTCAATCTGTCCTTCATAACGGTTCAATGATCCGCCCAAGGACCCCGGATCGCTGCTCAGCGTGGTGGTTCGGGCGAGATTATCGATGGTCGCAAACACCCCGAACGGGCCGGCAGTGAACATCGCCGCAGTGGCCGAAGGCGTATCAGTCAATGCAGCTTCAAGCCGCTGCGTGTCGAGCGTGAACTTGCCCTCGCGGGTGATCGAAAGCCCCAGATCGGCAAGCGTCGACGGCTCGCCGGGGGCGGCGCTGGGCATTACTGTTTCCCCCGCCAATTGCGCCAGATCGCGCTTCAATTCGCGCGCCGCCGGATCATTGCCCAACGTGCCGCCAAACGCCCCTGCCTCTTGCGCAACCAAATCCGCCAGATCGTTGAGCGCGGCGACAAAATCGGTCATCACACCGGTGATCGCTGCGGTGTCATTGGCAAAGGCGATCGTGGTCGGCGTGCCGCTATTGGTGGCGGTCAACTCAAACGAAATACCTTCAGGCAGAGAGGTGATGGTGTTGCTCGCGCTGCGCTGTTCGACCGTGTCGAGCCGGTAGATCGCATCGGCCGCGCTCTGACGCAATTGACCGCTATCACTGGCCGGTTGCCAACCAAGATAGGTGAGATCGCCGGGCACGGCAGCAGGGCTGGCGGCGGCGCTGGTGGGTTCCACAACAAAGCCATTTTTCGCCCCCGTCTCGCTCTTGATCACCAATTGCGCACCATTGGTGCCTTGCGAAACATAGGCGTCGAGCGCCCCGCCGCTTTGGGTGTTGATCTTGCTTGCAAGCGTGCTCAGCGTGTCGCTTGCATCGAGCGCGATGGTGAGCGGGCTTTGGTCGGTATCGGGGCTGAAGGCGACGCCATCCACTTCGCCAAACCGGATCGTCATGCTGCCCTCGCCGACCAAATCGCTGGCCGCGCCATAGCTGGGCAGGACCAGCGTCTGACGCTCGGCCAATTGGTTGACTTCGAGCGAATAGGATCCGCTGGCCGCGACCCCGGGCGTGGTTGACACCTGCACCACGGCGGGATTGTCGATATTCGCCCGCGGGGCCAGATCACCCAGCCGGATCCGATCGCCCAGCGAGCTGGCCAGCGCGTTGATCGAACTGCGCAGCAAAGCGGTCGACGAGATCCGCGCCTCGAGCGTCTCGTTGCGGCTTTCAAGGCTGGTGCGGCGGAAGGCAAAGGTGGCCTCGGACAGATCGTCGGCCAATTGGATGAAATCCACCCCGCTGCCGCCGCCAAGGGCTGAGATAATCGAAGAACCAGGATTTTCCATGGTTCAAAGAACGGCCGTTCGCGCGGCAAGTTAAGGCGTTTTTTTCGCGCCTTTTTCGGGCCGGCCATCAGCATCGAAACGCAGCGCGCCCGGCACCTCGATATGCGGTTTTTGGGGCCGCTCGCCGCGCTTTAACGACAGCACAAAGGCAACCAGGCTGGCAAGCGCGACATAGAGCTCCTCGCGCACCATCTGGTTGGCGCGGGTGGTGAAATAGAGCGCGCGCGCCAATTGCGGATAATGCAGCACGGGCAAGTCCAGTTCGCCCGAGATTTCGCGCATGGCCAGCGCGGTTTCCCCGCGCCCTTTGGCCAGCACAATGGGCGCCGCCGCTATCTCGGGATCATAGGTCAGCGCAACCGCGAAATGCATCGGGTTGACGACCACGAATTGCGCCTCGCCCATCGCTTTGGCGACCCCGCCGCGCGACAGGTCACGCTGCCTTTGGCGGCGCGCCATTTTCATCTCTGGCGAGCCTTCGGATTGCTTGTTTTCGTCCTTCAAATCCTGAAAGCTCATCTTCAGCCGTTTGTTGCGCTGGAACATTTGCAGCGGATAATCGACCAAGGCGATCACAAACAGGCCCAGCACCAACATCCCCACCAAAGTGGTCAACGCCCCCCAAGCAAAAGCCAGCTGCGCGCCCAATTCGCCGCGCCCCAGACCCAGCAGGCGCGGCAGGTTGTGCGACACCCAATAGGCCGCGATCACCCCCAACAGAGCCAGTTTCAAAATCGATTTACCCAATTCAATCAGGCCCTGAAGGCCGAAAATCCGTTTGAGCCCTTTGAGCGGATTGAGTTTGGAGGGTTTGGGTTTGAGATTTTGCGGCACAAACCGCCCTTCGCCCAGCAGCATTTGCGAGCCCACAGTCACCACAATCACCGCACAACCAAGCGTAAAGATCGGCGGCAACACCGCCGCTGCGGCGTTGGCGAAAATCGTGCCCGGAGTGAAATCTCGCAAATGGCCGCGCTCGAAACCGAACCCGGCGCGCGCCACCGATTGAATCGCCTCGAACAGCCACGGCCCGATCGACATCAACATCAGCGCCCCGGTCGCCATCACCGCAGCGGTCGCCACCTCCTTGGAGCGCAGGACATCGCCGCGTTTGGCGGCATCGCTTTTGCGCTTGGGGGTGGGATCAAACCTTTTCTCGCCGCTGGTCTCCTCGCTCATCGCTTCACCTGCTTGCGATCACGGCAGAGGAAGAATTGGAAGCATTGGGAGCATTGGGAGCATCGGGCGCAAGCAGGCCGGCGGCTTGATCAAATGTCGTCTGGAGCAGGAGCGCAAATTGCTCCACCACAATCGGCATTACTATGATCAATGCCGCCATCCCGGCCAACACCCCGGCCGGCAGGCCCAGCGCAAACAGGTTGAGCGCAGGAGCCGAGCGCGAGATCGTGCCGGTGACCACTTGCACACACAGCAATACCAGCACCACCGGCAAGCCGATCGCAGCCGCAGTGGCGAAGGCATAGCCGCCAAACATCACCAATTCATACGCGCTCGCCTGGGCGAATATAAACCCGCCCGCCGGCATCACCCGGTAGCTTTCAAGCAGCAATTCAAACCACAGCAAATGGCCGCCAATGGCATAAAACAGGAGGGTCAAAATCAACCCGAAAAACGTCCCCAAAGCGCCGGCTTGCGCGCCGCTGGTTGGGTCGATCGAGGTCGCGATTGCAAGCCCCATCGTGCCCGCAATCTGTTCCGCAGCGATCAAGGGCACCGCAAAGGCGATCTGCAACACAAATCCCATCGCAGCCCCGATCACCACTTCCTGCACAATCGCCAGGATCGCTGCAAAGCTGAGCATTTCAGGCGGGGCGGGCAAAGCCACCCATTGGGTCAGGAACACCCCCAAGGCAATCGCCAGCAAAGCGCGAATTTGCCCCGGGATCACCATCCCGCCGATCACCGG
The DNA here is from genome assembly GCA_013214365.1 of Erythrobacter sp. Classification (GTDB taxonomy): domain Bacteria; phylum Pseudomonadota; class Alphaproteobacteria; order Sphingomonadales; family Sphingomonadaceae; genus Erythrobacter. Next base: position 9,457 of record JABSPI010000225.1, on the reverse strand, counting down.
TGCTGCGATCAAGGCCGCCCCGCACCGGATCGAGAGGAACAAAATCACCCACAATTGTTCGACCAATTCGCCAAAGCCCGCATCGACCCATTGCATCGCGCGCCCCCGATCACACCGCAATCACGGCGATCTGGGCAAAGATTTCGCGCAGGAAATCACCCAGCAAAGCCATCATCGTTCCGCCCAACATGACAAACACCAGCGCAATCACGCCCAGTTTGGGCACGAAAGTGAGCGTTTGTTCATTGACCGATGTCGCCGCCTGAATGATCCCAACCAGCAGTCCGACCGCCAAAGCGCTCAACAAAACCGGCCCGACAATCAAAGCGGTCACCCAAAGGGTCTGATCGGCCAAAGCGAGCAATTGCGCATCATCGTTCATCGCCCGCTCCTATCCAAAGCTCATCGCCAGGCTGCCCATCAGCAGCGCCCAGCCATCGACCAGCACAAACAGCAACAATTTGAACGGCAACGAAATGATCGTGGGCGAGAGCATCATCATCCCCAAACTCATCAACACGCTGGCCACCACCAGATCGATCACGAGGAACGGCAAAAATAGCATGAAACCGATCTGAAACGCGGTTTCCAGCTCGCTGGTGACGAAGGCAGGCAACAGGATCGAGAAGGGAATATCAGCACCCTCTTCAAACTGGCCGGTCCCGGCAATATCGGCAAACATGACCAGATTGGCCTCGCGCGTCTGGCTCAGCATGAAGCTGTGAAAGGCATCGCCCGCGCTCGCAATCGCGGCGTCTGCGCCGAGCGTTCCGGCCGAATAGGGGGCGATTGCCACCGTGTTGACCACATCGAGCGTGGGCGCCATCACGAACAGTGACAAAAACAACGCCAGGCCGACCAGCACCTGGGTCGGGGGCGAGCCTTGCAGGCCGAGTGCCTGACGCAGGATCGTGAGCACGATCAAAATCCGTAGAAAGCTCGACATCATCAAAACGATTGCCGGCAGCATGGTGAGCAGGCTCATCACCAGCAAAAGCTGGATCGAGAAGCTCAACGGGGTGTCCTCCCCGGCGCCATCTGCGCCCAGCGCGCGCTCTATCGCGCCGCCAATTCCGGCCGGTTCACCCAGCGCCAAATCCGGATCAGCAACAAAGGTGCCGGCACTGGCCGCAGCGGCTGGGTCCACCCCGACCATCATGCTCGCCATTGCACCGGCCAAGATGCCCGCCATCATGGCGAGCCGGGGGCGCTGCCTGGTTCCGAATACGGGTTTCAGAACAGGGCCCGACAGGAGCCTGAGTGGAAACGGCCCGCGGATCATTGCACATCCCCGTCCGCTTTGGCGTAAGGACGCGCATCTGGTGGTTGCATGTGCTGTGTATTGGACGGTTCGTGTGATTGGCCATCGGGCCGGGCCTCGGCCTCGCTCAGCCGCACCACGCCCTGGCGCGAACAGCCCAGCAAAATCTCGCGATCGTGGAACCGCACCACTGCCAGTTTGAGCCCCGGCGCAAGCAGGCTGGTTTCGACCAGTTCGAGCGAACGGGCGCTGTGCTGCGCTCCGACCAGCCGGGTCTGCAACATCCGGGTGAGTTTAAGGCTCCCCCAGATCAACAGCCCCAGCAGCGGCAATAACAGCGCCAGCCGGAGGAAATAATCGACCATCATGACGCATCGGCCGCAGGCGAGGTGGGCGGCAAGTTGGACGGCGCGGTGGGTGGGGCAACTTCGGGTGCAGTCGGCCCGCGCACAGGCGCGGTCGGCGCTGCTATATCGGCGGCGCGATCGGTTCCGCCCGTTTGCACCGGTGCGCCCGGTGGCATTGCAGGCGCGCCATGAATATCGCCAGCGGTGACCGGATTGGGTGCGCTTGGCCCATCATCAACCATAGAGACAATCCGCAGCGCAAATTTGCCATCCTGCGCCACCACTTCGCCGCGCGCCACAACATGGCCATTGGCGGTCACATCAAGCAATTCATCGGTCATCCGGTTGAGCGCCACCACACTGCCTTCGCCCAAAGAAAGAACCTCTTTGAGCGGCAATTCGGTCCGTCCCAGCTCCACCGAGAGCCGCACGGTGACATCGCCAAAGCGGTGCATATTGGGGTTCATGCCCGAATGGGCGCTGGCATTCAGACCTGAGTTAAAAGCAGTCATCACACACTCCGTTCCAGCCGCACGACGCGCAGCGCCATAGCGTTGTCCACATTTCCAATCTGGCCACGCGCCAGCACTTGATCATCCACCAAAAGCGGCAATTCGCGCGCAATGGTGAGCGGGATCGTATCGCCCGGGCGGAGCCGGTCGAGCTGTGCCAAAGTCAGCTCGAACGTCCCCAAAATCGCCTCGAGGCGCACCGGCATTGCGGCAAAGGCGCTGGTCATCGGATCACTGGGCCCGCTGCGCCGCGGCGCGCCTGCGCCCTTGGCCTCGATCCCGGGCAGCAAATCGTCAAGCTGGTCGGTCGCAATCGCAATCGAGGCCTCCCATTGAGCGAGGCCATCCTTGATCATAGTGAGCGCAAACAGCGCAATCTGCGCCGCCGGATCGAACGGTTTGAGGCGGGTGACGCTTTCGCTGCGCACCAGCACATCGCCCCATTTGCGTTCAGCGGTGCCATTGGTCTGGGTGATCACTTGCGCGATTGTGCCGGCGAATTTTTCCACCAACATCGCGGCTGATCGCGGCAAATGCGGCGGGATCTGATCGGGGATCTGGCCCTCGCCGCCAAACGAACAATCAGTCAGTGCAATCGCGGTGGCGCAATCGAGCGAGAGCAAAGCGGTTTGCCCCCGCGCGCCGCAGCGCAGCAGGCAATTGACCGCCACCGGTCCGATTTTCTCGAACACAGCGCGCCCGGCAAGCATTTCGGGTTGCGACACGTTGACTTGCAATTTGCCGCCGGAAAACAATTGTTCGAGCTCGCCCGCCAATTCCAGCCCGAGATCGCGGCACCAGCTGCGCAGGTGTTCGCTGCGTTCTTCGGGTTGTGGGCCATTGGCAGTCAATTCGGCGCAATGCTGCGCCACCGGGCGCGCCCCGGCCAATTCCTCGGGCGAGGTTTGAGCCAAATTCACTGGACCAAAATCCCTTGAAAATGGACCGCTTCGACCCCGCCAAACCCTTCATTCTCTTCGAGCACCTGATTGGTGGCATCGGTCAAACGCTGGGCCAGCGCCTGTTTGCCTTCAACCGAATAGACCTCGATCTCTGAGGTTGCCGCCAATTGCGCCAAAATCGCCGAACGGATCGACATTTCGTGGTTCGCCACCCATTGCAATACCCGCCCGTCACGCCGGGTCGAGACCGCCAATTCAACCTGGATCAACGCCGGGGAATCGATCAGGTTCGAGGTGAAGCTTTCATCAAAACTGTAATAGGCGGTGCGGTATTCGCTGCCGCCTTCGCCATAGACGATCGGCTCGGCGTCATCCTTTTCGCTCGACGGCAAAGGGTAGGGGTCGGCCTCACCCTTGCGCACGTAATCGGGGGTGTCGGGCCCGCTGTCCTGATCGGCCCCGACAAAACCAGCGGCAAACGCGCCATAGGCGCCGCCCGCGCCCACACCCAGCAGCACAAGCGCGCCCAAAGCCAGTTTGAGCACACCGCCCTTTTTGCCCGGTGCGGCGTTTTGGTCGTCAGTCTCGGCCATAATGTCTTGCTCCCCTATTGCGGCACATCATCACGCGAACAGACCGCCGCGTCGCACTCGCATTGTGTCGGCATCAACCCCATCTGGGGCTGCGGCCTGCGGTCCGCGCGATCGATCCTCATCGTCACGGTTTCCGCTTTGCTCTGAGTATGGTTGAGACGATCCTTGATCGCCCCCCGGGGACAACCCGTAGCGCCCGCCAGAAGATTGGCCCGATTGTTGGCCCGATTGCTGTTGAGACGTGTGCGATTGGGCGGAGGATTGGTCCTGCCCGCGCGATGTATGGGTGGACGCAGCCTCAGTGCCCGCCACTATGCCGCGTTCGGCCAAGGCGGCGTGCATTGCGGGCACAAAGCCGGGATCGCGCGCGCTGAGCGTTGCGCGGACATCGCCGCCTGCCACCGCCAATTGCACTTTGACTGCACCAAATTCGCCATGGCGCAGATTGAGCTCAGGCCGCGCATCGCGCCCCGCCTCGCGGGTTTGCGCAAGGCTTTCGATCGCGCTTTCCATCTGCGCTCCAAGCCGCGCCTCACCCAAAACTGAACCGGGTGCAGATGCTGGTGCGGCCGGGGCGGCGGCGGGGGGTGTGGCTGGGGCGGTGGTCGCGTGTGCCGAGGCATTGGCAGAGGTGTGCGCGGGCGATGGCGCCGCCCCAGATGCGGGGTCGGACGCAATCGCGAGCGAGCTTCTAGCAGAGCCAGAGGCCGGCGATGAGGAAGGCGCGGGGGTAGGCACGGGGCCCGGAACGGGCGCAGGGGTGCGCTCGGGTGTGGGCGCGGGTGTGAGTGCGGCATCGCCCGCCAAAACAGTGGCGGCGGGTGCAGCACCCGATGGCGCGCCAAGAACGGAACCAGACATTAAGCCGCGTGCCGTTTGCGCGCCGGGCAAGTCGGAAGAGCCGGGCCGCAGACCAGGGCCCTCCAATGGCACAGTGCCTCTGGCGACCCTGGCAGGCGCAGTGGACGATTCGTCGGCACCGCCGTTTTCCGAACCGGTCGAAGGGCGATCCCAGATCTCAATAACCGGCACCGGCTTGCCGCCTGGCGGCGTGGTTTTGCCGGCAAAAGGACCAAGCCGATTGCCGCTGCGATCGGTAGCGGAATGGGACGCAGCACTGCGCTCCGGCCCGCGCCCTGCGCGTTCACCCGCGCGGATCTCTGTTGATCTGACCATTGCCGGGCCCGTTGTCCCGATTGTATCGAGCGCAATCGCTGCACGGTCCGATAGGGGTGCATCGGCAGGAAGCCGGCCGGTTCTTGTGCTGGTTTCTCGTCCCGTTTCAAAGCCGGCATCCAAAGCTGTGGCAGATTCACCGCCGCCGCCGTGCTTTTCATCCAGATGCTGCTCCAAATCGGCCTGCGATCCGGCCAGAACATCGCTGAATTCCGGCGCTTGCTCAGCGCTAAGGCCGGGCCGCCCAAGCTCGCCATCACCCCCGGCCCGCGCCGGTTTTACAGCGGAACTGGAAGCGCCATCGAGCGACATGTCAGGCAATATTGGCATCAAGTTTCAATCCTTGGTTTAACATTTGGGCGCGCCGGGCTCGGCGCTGGTGTGCGTAAATTCATCCCGGTTCACCCGGCTCATGCGGTGTATGCTGCAACTTGCGTGCCATCTGCCCCATGGCGGGTGGATCGCGGCGTTCGATCGCCTGTTCGAGCGCGCGGTGCGCCTTTTGGGTGCGCTCCTCCATCCGCTCGGCGCGCGATTGCGCCGCGGCCAAAGCTTGCGATTGCCATTGCGACTGGTCGCGCGCATCGTCATGGGCACGGCCGGCCTGTTCTTGGATGGTCTGCAGCGAGCCGACAAAGGCCGCCTGTTCGCGCAGCGCCTGCGCCATATGCGGGGCGGGCCGAGCGCTGTATTCCTCGACCAATTGCGCGCTGCGCACGGCCAGTGCGGCGCTGCGTCCTTCGTGCGCAACCGCATCGGCCAAAGCCGCCATTGCCTCGCGCCGGGCCATTTGCGCCAGCAGCAATTGCCGCCGCGCAAGCGCCAGATGACGCGCCTCACGCATCGTCCGCACCGGGCGCGTCAATGGTCCGGGTGGTTTGCGCCAAATCCTGCAATTGCGCGATGCTTTGGGCCAGCCCGATCGCCTCTCCGCGCGCCTGATGGAGAAAGCCATCGATACGCGCAGTGTGGTGGAGCGCGCGGTCAAGCACCGGATCGGCCCCCGCACGGTAGGCACCCATCATAACCAATTCGCGGCTATCCTCGCGCGCGGCGATCAAAGCGCGCACTTCGCGCGCGGCATCGCGCATCGCGGGGTCGGCGACATCATCCATCACCCGGCTGAGCGAGGAGGGCACATCGATCGCGGGATAATGGCCGCGCTGGGCCAGGTCGCGCGACAGAACAATATGGCCATCCAAAATCGCGCGCGCGGTGTCGACCACTGGATCATTGGTGTCATCGCCATCGGCCAGAACCGTGTAAACCCCGGTCACCGCGCCGCCCGAGCGGGCCGAATTGCCCGCGCGTTCAACCAATTTGGTGATCGCGGCCAGAGCGCTGGGTGGATAGCCACGCGCAGCGCCGGGCTCGCCCAACATCAAGGCCAATTCGCGCGCCGCATGCGCCACCCGGGTCAAGCTGTCGAGGACCAGCACGACGCGTTTGCCCTGGCTGCGGAAATGTTCGGCGATGGCGCTGGCATATTGGGCCCCGCGCAGCCGCAGATTGGGCGCGTGATCGGCCGGCACCGCAACCACGACGATCCGCCCGCGTTGAACATCGGCCATGTGCCGTGCAACAAAATCGGACACTTCGCGGGCGCGCTCTCCGATCAGGGCCACCACCATCACATCGGCCACGGCATGGCCGGCAATGCAATCGATCAAGACCGATTTGCCCACCCCCGACCCGGCAATCACGCCCAGCCTTTGGCCAATTCCCATCATGGTCAGCCCATTGATCGCGCGCACACCGCTATCGAAAGGCTCGACCACCGGCGCGCGTTCCAGCGCACCATCGCGTTTGCCCGCCAGCGGCCAGCTGTCGCAAAGATCAAGCGCAGGGCCACCATCGATCGGTTCGCCCAGCGCGTTGACCGCGCGCCCCAATAGGCCATCGCCGACCCGCACAATCCCGGGCGACCCCAGTGCGCGCACCACGGCGCGCGGTTGCAACAATTGCGTATCCCCCAACAACATCATCAGCGAATGGCCATGGCGAAACCCGATCACCTCAGCCAAAGCCTGCGCCCCGTCCTCGCCCGCAATCGCGCCGAGCGAGCCGATCGGCAAAGGCAGGCCTGAGACCTCAACCAAACCGCCATCACAGGCCACCACCCGGCCCAGAACCACCGGACCGGCGGCGGGATTGGCGCTGCGAAATCGGGCCAATTCAAGTTCCATCACATCGCGCATCGCATTCACCCGCGAATGGCCGCGGCAATCGCGCTCGCCCAATCATCGGGACCATGGCTGACCGCGCCATCAACCCCTTCAAACCGTAAGGCGCCGCGCGCCATTGTATCGTCTTTGACGACATCCCATTGTTCGAGCACCGCCGGATCAAAAGCGGCCAGGTCATCAGGGTTCAGGTGCAGCTTGCATTGCGAGATACCGGTGCCCAAGCGGCTCGCAGCCTCATGGCAATGGGCCAGCAAAATCTGCGGATCGGTGGCAAAATCTGCGAGCACGTGGCGGCACAAAGTCACCACTGTATCAGCCAGTTCGGCAGCGAGAGCATCGCTGGCGGCTTGATCGAGGCTGCGCAAATTGAGCCTGAGAACCTGCACTGCACGGTCTTTCTCGGTACGCTCGGCCTGTTCGGTTGCGGCCTGCTTTTGGGCTTCGGCCTGAGCTTCGGCCTGCCCCGCATTATAGCCTTGGGTGTAACCTTGCGCGCGCCCGTCCTCAAACGCCTGCTCAAGCGGGTCTAGACCGACATTTTGGGTGTGTGCAGCACGCGCCGCGGCGGGTGACGCCGGCACTGCCCGCGCGCCCTGCGCCGCGTCAGGCCGATCCAATGCATCAAGAGCGGCGAAATTCACACCTTCAACGAAATCTGCCGGCGCACGCAGCGCCGCGATCCAGCCCGGCTCAGGAGCCGGTTCGTGACCGTGTAAGCGGCCCGCTGCATCCGGCGCATTGCCGCTCAACACGGCCATCCAATCAGACGAATTCGCCATCATCAGCTCCCAGCACAATCTCGCCCTGATCGGCCAGCGAACGGGCGATCTCGATCACTTTGCGCTGAGCAGTGTCGACCTCGCTGCGGGCCAGACGGCCACGCATTTCGATCTCGTCGCGAATGCCATCGGCGGCGCGGCTCGACATGGCGCGGAAGAAGAATTCGCGTTCCTCTTCGCTGATCCCTTTGAGTGCATCGATCAACGCATCGTTGTCGACATCGCGCAGCAAGCGGCCCATCGTCTTCGGATCGAGTTCGAACAGCATTTCGAAGGTCAGCATTTCCTCCTCGATCCGCTGCGCCAGCTCGGCATCGCGCTGCGCGATAGCGGGCAGAATTGTGGATTTGAGATCGCTCGCGCCCAGATTGATCAGATTGGCTGCCTCGCGCGGGCCGCCCACGCTCAAAGCATTGGTGCCGAAATTGGCCCCGATGCGCTGCGACAACAATTGGTCGATCATATTCACCGCTTGGGGCGAAATCGGACCGATCGATGCGACCTTTTCGACCACCAGCGACTGGATTTGTTCAGGCAGACTGGAGAGCACTTGGGCCGCGGGTTCAGGATCAAGCATCAACAGCAAGGCCGCAATCACTTGCGGGTGTTCATCCTCGACCAGCTTGACCAATACAGGCGGCGCCAACCAGCGCGCCATTTCAATCGAACGGGGCCGCGCTTCGGGCTCGATCCGCAACATCATGCTCTCGGCCTTGACCGGACCAAGCGAGCGCTCAAACATGGTCCGCACCTGGCTTTGGCGATCCTGTTTGGCGAGCATTTGCCGGCTGCTTTCGGAGACAAAATCAGCCAGCGCCTCGGTCATGGCATGGTGGTCGACTTCGCCCATGGCGCACATTGCGCTGCCGATCTTTTCGACCTCATCGGGCTCGAGCCGGGCAAGCAGGCTGGCCGCCTCCTCATCGCTGAGCAGCATCAGAAACACCGCGGCGCGGTCCACCCGGTTGACCGGCGCACGCATCTCGGCCTCCTCGCTGTCCAGCGCGGGCTCAACCCCGCTATTGGCCGTGTTTGACGTCATGACGCCGCGCTCCCTTTGGCAGGCACCGAAACCGCGCCCGGATCGGGCAATTCGAGCATACGCTGGAGCGCTTCGACCGCACGGTCAGGCTGGCTCGCGGCCAATTGCCGGGCGAGCTCAACCTTTTGCGGGAAATGCGCATCCATGTCCGGATGCGCCGGACCATTGATGCCCCATTGTTCGCCGGGTCCGACGCCCATGTGACCACCGGATCCACCCGTTTCAAAGCCGCCCTCATCGCGCAAAGCGGGGGCAGCCGGATCGGCCTTTCCATCACCTTTGGCCGGCCACATCCGCTTGATCAAAGGTCGCACTCCCAACAGCAGCACCATCACCACCGCGATCAAGGCCGCGATCAGCCGCATCACATCGGCGAACCATTTCTGTTCGTAAAATGCCAGCGGGGTCTGATCGATACCTTCGAACGCGCTCACCACCACTTGAACCTTGTCGCCGCGTGCCTCATCTGCCCCAACCGCGGCGCTGATCAGGCTTTGCAATTGTTCCACGGTCAAGGGCGCGGCCGCTTGCAAAGCCGTCTCGCTCACTGCGACCGCCACCGACAAGCGCACCAGACCGCCCGGACGCCGCGACGTCACCGCAACCTCGCGGCCCAATTCATAATTGCGCATGGTGGCGCTCTCGCTGTCAGTCGGGCG
>JABSPI010000224.1 GCA_013214365.1 Erythrobacter sp. | reverse complement strand
CTTCAAAATCCATCTCGGCATACCATTCGATCGCGCGCCAGCTTTCCGCCAGATGTTCGGCGCTTTTGGTCAATGCGCGCGGATCGAGCCATGTGTGCTGCGCCAGATGTTGGCGCACGCGCACCCGGTCAAACGCGGTGTCCGCATTGGATGGATCGCGCACCGGATCAAGGCCGCAATCGTGCACCACCTGTTCCAATTCGCGTTTCACAAAGCCCAGCAGCGGGCGGACCAGCGCCACATCGCTGTCGGGAAGAGTGCCGAATGCGCGCACTCCGGCAAGGCCGGACACGCCGCTGCCGCGGGCCAATCGCATCAGCACGGTCTCGGCTTGATCATCGGCGTGGTGTGCGCTCGCCACTGCGCCCAGCCCCTCGGCACCGGCCCAGCGGGCCAAAGCGTCATAGCGCGCCTCGCGGGCTCTGGCCTGCACATTGCCCGGGGCAAGTTTGATCGTGGCGGGGGTGAAATGAACGCCCAGATTGGCGCACACGCTTTCGACCAGAGCGACCTCTTGCGCGGCTTGGGCGCGCAGGCCGTGATCCACGCTCATCACCGCAATGTCATCGGGCATGGCCGCCGCGCCAAGCAGGAGCAGGGCGAGCGAATCCGCCCCTCCCGACACCGCCAATCCCAGCGGGCCGGTGCGATCTTCTTGTGGCCAGAGCCGCTCCAACTCGGCCACAAATCGGTCGATCAGGTCGGGATCGATCCGGTCCAGATGAATGCGCGTATCAATCAGCGCCTCCCGAACGACACCCGGCTCACTCGCAAGTGACCTTTTGGCGATTGCTTTGATAGCGATCGGCCAGCCTGCCGGTTGCGACCGCGGGATAGGTTTCGGCAAATTCCGCCATCGCGATGCAGGCCCGGCGCGTATCGTCCATCGCGATCATCGATTCGGCGAGGAACAGCAGGCTGTCCGGCGCGCGTCGCGCGGTGCGGTCGGCCTGATAATTGCGCAAGAACCACCGCGCCGCCTCTTGCGGCATGCCATCATCGAGAAACGCCCGGCCGAGCAGATTGCGGCCATAGGTGATGCGGTAATGGTCGGGATAATCCTCGACATATTTGGCCAATTGCTGGCGCGCTTCGGGATAGAAACCGGCATCCCACAGGCGGAAGCCATAGGAATATTCATCTTCGCCCGGATCATCGGTTTGCGGTTTGGCGATTTCCTGCACCGCGGCGACCCGCTCAGGGGTGGGGCCGCTTGCCGCCGGCGCGCTGGGGGCCTGGCCGCTCGCAGCGGGCGCGTTGGGGGTTTGGGCGTCTTGCCCGCCGGTCATCACCGCCAGATTGTCAGCGGCCGCGCCCGCTCCGCTGGTTGTTTGCGATGGCAATGGGTCTGATACCGGTTGCTGTGCGGTTTGCCCCGATATCTGGGGCTCCGCCCCCGCTGCGGTGCCGGGCCCGGTTTCAAGCGCCATAAGCCGTGTATCCATCAGGCTGATAGCATTGGTGTTCTCTTCCGATTGCGCGGTCAGCCGCTGCAATTGCAGTTCGATCGCGTCGAGCCGGGCGAGGATATCTGTCACCGCCGTGGTCGAGGGGGCGGTTGACACTGTCGGGCCGGTGGCGACCCCGTCAGCGGTGATTTGCGGCTCGAAAAAGCGTCCATCGCCGCCGGGGAATACGGCGCGTTGCAGCGCGCGAATTTCCGCTTCGGCGCGGCGCAGGCGCATCTCGCTGTCATCCTGAGCGATCGCCGGAACCGGCGTGGCCGCGACCACTGCAGCGGCCATCAACGCTCCGATAAAGGCCGGCATTTTGCGCGCGATTGCGCGTTGGGGTGCGGAACGGACTGTGACATGCATGTCGGGGCGGTCTCCCTTATTTGGCCCTGATCTGGCATCTGCGCATAGTGGTGAGGCAGCGCGCATGAACGCCGGCTGGATCGATGCTGAATCTGTGGCTTACCACCGCCCGCAAGTCGACCCCGCGCGCGCACTAAACGGGGGAATGTGGCCTGCGCGCGATCAATCGCCGGTAATCGGGGGGGCTTGCGGTGTTTCGCGGCTCAACAACGCCTCGGCAGAGACCGCAGCATCCCCCATTGTGACAGGCGTCTCGGCCAGTTTGGGCACTTGGGCCCCGCCAATTGTGATGGCAAAGGCATCAGGGCGGCCGGTGTTGATGCGCGGATCGACCGTGTCGCCGGGCAATTCGAAACTCTCGCCAACTTCCATCGTGTCTTCAAACAGGCGATCGCCGCCATCTTCATAAAACCGCACCCAGACCCCGTCTTCGAGAGCGGTGAAGACCACCGCGCCATCCGGTCCTGCGACCGGAGCCTCTGGCGCGTCTTGGGTCGCGGCCATTTCGGTTTGTGCAACGGCAGGCGGGGCGGTTTGCGTCTCCTGCGCGATGATCGGGGGCAATGTTTCGCCGGCGTTAAAATAGGAGGTGAAAAAGGCGATCAGGCCGGCCGCCAGGATCAGCGCCGCGACAAGCGCAAATCGCGCCAAACCGGCGGAGGGCAATTTGGCCGAATCCCCCGGCTCCATCCCGCTCGCACTGGCCGAGGCGCGCGCCGCATTATCAGCCAATTCTTCGCGCACCGCATCGGCAATGCTGGTTTCATCCAAGCCCACGGCGCGGGCAAAGCTACGCGAAAATCCGATAGCATAAGTGCGCGATGGCAATGCGGCAAAATCACCCGCTTCGATAGCGCTGAGATGGCGCAGCGGGATGCGGGTTTGGTCGGCAATCTCTTTGAGATCCATGCGCCGCGCCTCGCGCGCAGAACGCAGCCGATCGCCCACGCCTGCCGTGCTGGTTTCCAACAGGTCGGGCGCATCCTGCTCGGCTGCGTCGTGTTCGTCTTCCATGACCCGGCTCACCTTTTGACCGCGCTTTTTCGCGGGATTGCGACTCTTTTTTGCAAGTGCACAAAAACTGGTCAAATGCCTAACTGTCAAGCACCCAAACGCAAAAAATGAGCGCGCCGCAGCCCAATTGCCTTGCGCGCCGGACAACCTGCCCGGCGCCGCTCATCAAAGGCCAGCGCTCAATCGGCTTCGATGTCGCGTTCGGCGGCCCATTGGGTGATTTCTTTGCGCAAATCGACTTGTGGTTCGGCCAGCCAGGTGTTCATCGCCGCGCTCAATTCCGCCAGATCGACCTTGCGGACCAATTCCTTGATCGGTCCCACCGCTGCCGGGGTGATCGACAAACGCCGGAAACCAATGCCCAACAAAGCCAGCGCCTCAAGCCGGCGCCCGCCCATTTCGCCGCACACGGCCAGATCGATATTGCTGCCAATGGTCGATTGCACCACCCGGCGCAGGAAGCGCAAAATCGGGCTGCTGAGCCAGTCATAGCGTTCCGCCAGCGCCGGATTGCCGCGATCCGCAGCATAGAGGAACTGGGTCAGATCATTGGTCCCCACCGACAGGAAGGACAAGCGCGGGATCAACAGATCGAGCATTTCCGCCAAGGCGGGCACTTCGAGCATCGCGCCGTAGCGAATATGTTCAGGCACCATTTTCTTTTTCGAGCGCAGATAGGCGTGCTGTTCTTCAAACACCGCCTTGGCCTCGTCGAATTCCCACACTTCGGAAACCATCGGGAACATGACATAGAGCGCGCGCCCTGCGGCCGCTTCGAGCAATGCGCGCGCCTGCGCCTTCATCAACCCCTCGCGGGTCAAGGCCAGCCGCAAAGCGCGCCAACCCATGGCCGGGTTTTCATCGTGTTCGGCAATGCCGCTGGCCAGATAGGGGACCGATTTGTCGCCGCCAATATCAACCGTGCGGAAGATCACCGGCTTGTCGCCCGCGGCATCGAGCACGTCGCGGTAAAGCCGCAATTGCCGCTCGCGCTGGGGCAGGGTGGCCGAGACCAGAAACTGAAATTCGGTGCGGAACAGGCCAATCCCATCCGCCCCGGTCATCGCCAACATGCTGACATCATCGCGCAGGCCGGCATTCATCATCACCTGAATGCGCGTGCCGCAGCGGGTGAAGGGTTCGACATCGCGCAATTCGGCATAAGCGGCGCGTTTCTCGCGCGATTTGGCGAAGCGTTGGGCAAAGGCATCCGCCATTTGCGGCGAGGGGCGCACGGTCGCGCTGGCGGCGCCGGCATCGAGCAGGATTTCATCGCCCTCGCGAATGACCGGGCGCAAGCCTCCTTTGCCGTGATTGGCCCGGCCCAGCACCGGAACCCCCATCGCCCGCGCCACAATCACCACATGCGCGGTCAGCGATCCCTCTTCCAGGATCACCCCTTTCAACCGGCGGCGATCATATTCGAGCAATTCCGCCGGACCCAGATTGCGCGCAATCAGGATCGTATCCTGGCGCAGGCCCTGCTGCGCGGCGGTGCCCAATTGGCCCGACACAATCCGCACCAGCCGATTGGCGAGATCCTCCAGATCGTGCATCCGGTCAGCCAGCAAGGGATCGTCGATTTCGCGCATCCGCATGCGGGTGTGTTGTTGCACCCGTTCAATCGCCGCCTCGGCGGTGAGGCCGGAATCGATCGCTTCGTTGATGCGCCGCGACCACCCCTCGTCATAGGCGAACATTTTATAGGTCTCGAGCACCTCTTCATGCTCGCCGCCGGCGCCAAATTCGGCCTGATTGGTGAGGCCGTCAATCTGTTCGCGCATTTTGTCAAAGGCGCGGTAAACCCGTTGCCGCTCGGCCTCGATATCGTCGGCCACGACCTGCGTGATTTGCACCCGCGGCTGGTGATAGGCGGCGATCCCCACGCCCAGCCCCTTGACCAGTGTCAGCCCGCTCAAGGTTTGTGGACCCGATTGCGCGCTGGCAAGGCCCAGCGCCTCCTCCTCATCGACCAATTCGGCATTGGTGATCAATTCAGACAGCACCATAGCGGTGGTCTGCAGCGCTTCGATTTCGACCTCTTCATAGCGCCGCGGATCGACATGTTGGACGCACAACACCCCGACCGCGCGTTCGCGGTAGACAATCGGCACGCCGGCAAAGGAGTGGAATTTGTCCTCGCCGGTTTCGGGCCGGTATTGAAAATCGGGATGGGCTTTGGCCTCGGCCAGGTTCAACGTTGCGACATTGTCCGCAATCGTTCCGGTCAGCCCCTCGCCGATCGCCATGCGGGTGACGTGGACCGCCGATTTGTTGAGCCCGCGCGTGGCGTACAATTCGAGCATCCCCTCGCGCAGGAGATAGATCGAACACACTTCGCTGGTCAGCGATTCGCCGACAATCTCGACCACCTGATCAAGCTTGGCCTGCGCGTGCAGGCGCGAGGCCATCACCTCGTGCAGACGGGTGAGAATTTGTCGGGCAGAAGCAGCAGCAGTCATGATTGCAAGTGACCTAAGCTGTCACGCGCGCAAAAGCAAAGGGTTGAGCGCAAGAGAAACATCCATGCGCGCAGCATATGCCCTGGCCTGCGCCGTATAATGGCCGCGCACGCGCCGGTATCGGCCCCGTTTCCCGGCCGGTTCAGGCGGATCTATTGGCCCTGACACTTGGCCCTCAAAAGGGCGCAAGAGAGCGCTTTCGGATTGGATTAAGTCAAAGCGTGCCGATTGTCGGCGCTGCTCGGTTTAGAACCGCGCGATTTCTTCCTTCAATCGCAACTTCTGCTTCTTGATCGATTGGATCATCGCCGCATCGGGGGAGGGGCGGGCCAGCTCATCACGCAATTGGGCGTCGAGGCCGGCATGTTTGGTTTGGAGAGCATTCACATGCGGGGTGTTTGCGCTTGTGTGAGATGCGGGGGACGATGCCATATATGTTCTCCTGTATGTGCGGGGGTATGCCCCCGGTGGAGCGACTCGGCACTGACAGAAGCGGCCGGGCCGCAGGAGGAGATAACACCACATCAATGCCTGCTTGCCAAGGGCGGCCGGAATGGAATCGTCCGAACGCGCCGGGATTGCGACGACATGCGCCGCGTCCCGATCGTGGATCGACACGCCGGCGCTGCTATATCGGTGAGAAACCCGCAAAAGAGCATGGCAGTGCGGGCGAATTTGCCCCATGAATTGGCCTTGCAAGAATCGGGTTCGAAGGCATGTCGGTCGCGTTATGAATGAACAAGAGCTTCTCAAACGGCTGGAAATATTGCGCACCGAACACCGCGATCTGGACGCGGCCATCGCAGCGTTGAGCGATGCGGGATCGACCGACCAGATGCAGATCGCACGGCTTAAAAAGCGCAAATTGCGGCTCAAAGACAATATTGCGATGATCGAAGATACGCTGCTGCCCGATATTATCGCCTGAACATCGGCCATGGGCGCGCGCGTTCATGGGTGAGCCGCGCAAAAGCGCCGCGCAAAAACGTGCCGCATCGGGACGCTCGCAAATCACAATGGTATAGTAACCATAGATGGGTGGTAATTCACCGCGTCGCACAATAGCGCGGATGGACTTATGTCACGCACCACAAACCTCTCTCGTCCGATTATCGAGGCCCTCTATAGCGAGGCGTTGATGCTTGCCGATGATGTGCGCGCGGTGTTTGCTTTGGGCGCGCGCGAGCCTGAGCCGGGCGAAGACACGCGGGCGCGGTTGGCCTTGTCGACCGAGGGTTTGAAAACCACCACACGGATGATGCATATTCTGGCCTGGCTGTTGAACCAGCGGGCCTATTTCTCCGGCGAATTGAGCGAAAATCAGGTGCGCCGGCACAGCGCGCTGCCCGCTGATCGCCCCGCCGATCCCGAAGCGCTGGCCGCGCTTGAGCCGGAAACGCGCGCTCTGATTGGCGAGACAGAGAAGTTGCACGAGCGCATTGCCCGCTTGGACGAGGCATGGCGCGGCGGATTTGAAATGGCATCGCCCGCGCGCGCCATTCACAGCCGGCTGCAACGCCGTCTCGGCGATCTGGGCTAGGCCGAAAGGGGTTTGGCCCGCGCGCCTGGCAACGCGCCCTCGGCCCGCCCAGCAAAGCGCCCCTCAGACCGCGCCAAGCGCCTTTTCCCACGCCGCCAGCCGCGCGGCGCGCACAGCGCCATCCATTGCCGGTTCGAACCGGGTCAATTGGCCGCGCATTTCCTGCGCCGCGCTCGCCAGA
Organism: Erythrobacter sp.; assembly: GCA_013214365.1. GTDB lineage: Bacteria > Pseudomonadota > Alphaproteobacteria > Sphingomonadales > Sphingomonadaceae > Erythrobacter. The sequence goes on along the minus strand of JABSPI010000224.1, from coordinate 8,728 downwards.
TCGGGATAGAGGCCCGCCCCTGCTGCGGCCAGCATCGCTGCGCCCAAAGCGGTGGTTTCGACACAATCGGGGCGCTCGACCCCCATGCCCAGAATATCGGCCAAATCCTGCGCCATCCAATCATTGGCGGCCATTCCGCCATCGATCCGCACGCTTTCCCACGCGGTTCCATCCGCGGCAAAAGCATTGGCCAGATCGTGGGTCTGGTGGGCCATCGCCTCGAGCGCGGCGCGTGCAATTTGCGCTTTGCCGCTGGCAAAGCTGAGCCCGGTGATCACCGCGCGCGCATCGGCGTTCCAATGCGGCGCGCCAAGCCCTGACAGCGCAGGCACAATCGTCACCCCGCCGCTATCAGGGATCGAGCGGGCGAGCGTTTCGGTCTCGCTCGCGGCGGCGACAATGCCGAGCGAATCGCGCAGCCATTGCACCAGGCTGCCGGCGACAAACACCGATCCCTCGATCGCATAGCTGCGCGCGCCATCGATCTGGGTCAGGACCGTGCCCAGCAACCGATTGTGCGAACGCGGCACATCGCCCCCTTGATTGGTCAGCACAAACGCCCCGGTGCCATAGGTCGCCTTGGTTTCCCCCGGCGAGAGGCAGGCTTGCCCGATTGTGGCCGCTTGCTGGTCCCCGGCAAGCCCGGTGATCGCGATTTCGCGCCCGAACAACTCGGGCCTGGTCACAGCGAGCGCACCGGACATATCGGTCACACGCGGCAGCGCCTCTTGCGGCACCCCGAACATGGCGCACAGATCGGGGTCAAATTGCGCCCCTTCCAGATCAAGCAAGAGCGTGCGGCTGGCATTGCTGGCATCGGTGATGTGGGTTTGCCCGCCGGTCAATTTGAACACCAGCCAGCTTTCCACCGTGCCAAAGGCGAGCGTGCCGGCCGTATTGGCGGCTTGCACGCTTGCCACATTGTCGAGCATCCAGCGCATTTTGGTGCCCGAGAAATAGGGGTCGAGCAGCAGGCCGGTCGCCGCCTGCACCTGTTCCTCGTGCCCGGCTTCGCGCAATTGCGCGCAAAATGGCTGGGTGCGGCGGTCCTGCCAGACAATCGCGCGGGTCAATGGCTCGCCCGTTTGCTTGTCCCACGCCACCACCGTCTCGCGCTGATTGGTGATGCCGATTGCGGCTATCATTGCCGCGCCGCCCGCTTTGGCGATCGCCTCATGCGCGCAGGCGAGTGTCTTGTCCCAAATCTCGCTCGCATCATGCTCGACCCAGCCCGCTTGGGGGTAATGCTGGGTCAGCTCTTGCTGCGCGCTCGCCACCAACACGCCGTCGCTTGCAAACAGCATCGCGCGGGTCGAGGTGGTGCCTTCATCAAGGACTAGAATGTAATCGCTCATGGGTAATGCCTCTCTTGGGCGTGACTTCTGCCACGCCTCCCTCCATATGCAAGCGATATGGCTGGAATTCCCCCCAAACCTTGGCCCACCGGGCTGGCTGATCAGGTCGAACCCCTCGTCACGCGGGTCCTGGCGCCCAATCCCTCGCCCTACACCTATACCGGCACGCAAACCTATGTGGTCGGCCCGTTGGAGGGGCCCGATTGCGCGGTGATTGATCCGGGCCCGGATGAGGCGGCGCATATTGATGCGATCATGGCGGCCATTGGCAGCCGGCGTGTCGCCGCGATCATGTGCACGCACACCCACCGCGACCATTCGCCCGCCGCCGCCCCTTTGGCACAGCGCACAAGCGCGCCGATTGTGGGCTGCGCGCCTTTGGTGCTCAAAGTGGATGGCCCGCGTTCAGACGAGGCGTTTGATCCGACCTATGCGCCCGACCGTGTGCTCGAAGATGGCGAAGCGATGCGCGGCACCGGATGGACCTTGTCCGCTGTGGCAACGCCCGGGCACACATCGAACCATTTGTGCTTCGCGCTGGAGGAGAGCGGGTCGTTGTTCACCGGCGACCATGTCATGGGATGGTCGACCAGCGTTGTGATCCCGCCCGATGGCGATATGGGCGATTACATGGCGAGCCTGGAAAAGCTGCAGCGCCGCGATGACAAGATCTACCATTCCGCCCATGGCGCCGCGATCACCAAACCCAAACAATTGGTGCGCGGCATGATCGGCCATCGCCGCCAGCGTGAGAACCAGATCCTGCGCTTGATGGGGGAACGCGCGCGCTGCGTCGGGGAGTTTATTCCCGACATGTATAAAGGCTTGGATGAACGCCTGATCGGGGCCGCCGAAATGAGTGTAAGCGCGCATTTGATCGATCTGGAGAAGCGCGGTCTGGCGATGTTGGACGGCGATATCTGGCGCACGGTTTGAAGGGGTTGGCTGTCCCTAGATCGAGCCGTCAGGCGGTGTCGCCATGCGGTGTGCGCCGATCACTCGCAGGAGGGAAATGACGAGCGATGGATGAGGATGCAGCAGGGCGCGATTTTGCCGCGGGTTATGACGCCTTTGCGCGCGATGATTACGCCGCGGCGCACGCTGCGTGGGAACCGCTGGCCGCCGCGGGGATGGCCAAGGCGCAATTCTATCTCGGCTATCTCCACCAATGCGGGCATGGCACAGCGCAAGATTATCACCGCGCGCGCGATTATTACCGCATGGCCGCAGAGCAGGGCGATGCCGGGGCGCAATATGCGCTGGGCAATTTGTTCTATTTTGGTCAGGGCACAGCCAAAGACCGGGCCGAGGCGGCCAAATGGTTCGGCATGGCCGCAGTGCAGGGGCACCGCGATGCGCAGGACAATCTCGACGATATTCGCGCGGACGGCGCGGCTAAGGACGATACGGGGCCTGGCACGGGGCACGACACGGGGCCGGGCACGGGGCGCGACACGAAGAGCGACGCCTAGCAGCGGCGGGCGGCTTCTGGCGCTCTAGTGCAGCGCGCCCTTGGCGAAGCTTTCGGCCAGAGCAAATTTCTGGATCTTGCCAGAGCCGGTCAGCGGAAACTCCTCCACCCACACCCAATGCGCCGGGGTTTTTTGCGGCGATAAACGTTCGCGCACAAAGGCTTTGAGCTCGTCATCCGAGGGCCGCTGCGCGCCTTCGGCAAGGCGCAGGAAGGCCGCGACAATTTCGCCCCATTTTTCATCCGGCACCCCCGCCACCGCCAATTCGGCAATCGCGTGATGTTCGAGCAAGGCCGCCTCGATCTCGGCCGGGAACAGGTTTTCGCCCCCGCGAATGATCATCTCTTTCACGCGGCCGGTGATTTTGAGATAGCCATTGGCCGCCATGGTTCCCAAATCGCCCGTGTGCAACCAGCCCTCTTCGTCGATCGTTTCCGCGGTGGCTTTGGGATTGTCGTTATAGCCGCGCATCATGTTGTAACCGCGCATGCAAATCTCGCCCTGTTCATCGATCGCGCAGATCGAATTGTCTGATGGCGATCGGATCGCGACCTCCATATGGCTGCAGGGCTGGCCGATGGTTTGGGTCAATTGCTCGCCTGTGTCGGTGGGCCATACGGCGGTGATGGCGGGGGAGGTTTCGGTCTGGCCGTAAACGATCAGGATCGGCACCCCGAACACCTGCTGCGCGGAGGCGTTGAGCGCCGGAGGCACCATCGCACCCCCGCTCAAAACCGTTTTGACACACGACACATCCGTGCCGGTTGCCTTCGCCGCCTCGATAATCGCGAACAGCATGGTCGCCACCCCGCCGACAAATTCGGGGCGTTCGCGCTCAATCGCTTTGGCCACAGCCACCGGATCGAACAGCGAGACCAGCATCAAACAGGCCCCATGCGACAAGGTGCCCAGCACGCACACCGCGCTGCCGGCGGTGTGGAACAGCGGGAAGGGGCACAGCACGCTCTCCCCCGCTTGCAAGCCCCAGCGCACGAAAATGTCATGATTGGATTGCAGCAATCCGTGTTGGTGCAGCAAAACGCCTTTGGGAAAACCGGTCGTGCCCGACGTGTATTGGATCATGCAAATGTCGCGCGGGCCCGTCTCGCGCAGTTCCCCGTCGCCTGCGCCGGCGAACAATTCGCCGTGATCGGTGAGGTCGATAATGTGGTCATGCGCGGCCAATCCGGCCGCCGCCTCATCCACAATCGGGCGCAGCGCGGTGCCGCGCACATGCGGCTGGTAATAGACCGCGCCCGCCCCCGATTGTTCGAGCACATAGCGCACTTCGCGCGCAATAAAGGACGGGTTGACCGTGACCACGACCAGCCCCGCCATCGCCGCGCCCAATTGGACCATCACCCATTCGGGGCAATTGCCCCCCATGATCGCGATCCGCGTGCCCGCCGGATGGCGCGCGGCCAAAGCATGCCCGCAGCGTTCGGCATCGGCGAGCAATTGGGCATAGGTCCATTGCCGCCCCGACGTGCCATCCTCGAGCAATTCGTGCAGCGCCAGCGCATCAGGGCGCTCGGCCGCTTGCGCGCGCAGCATCTGCTCAATCGTGCATTCGTGATAATGTGTGTCGGCTTGCGCCGGGCAATAGGCCTGCGTGAGGTCAAGCTGGTACATGGTCTGATCTCTCCCCTGCCGCCGGGTTTAGCAGGATTTCACGCTCAAATCGCTCGCAAAATTATCCGCCGCCCCCTATGTGGTGGCTGTCACACTTAGCAGGGATGCAGCATGAGCTTGGAAAGTAAGATTCCCCACGGCGACGATCTGCTCGCCGAGATTGACCGTCTGCGCAAAGAGCGCAATGCGGTGATCCTCGCGCATTATTACCAGACCCCCGATATTCAGGACATCGCCGATTTCGTCGGCGACTCTCTGGAATTGTCGCGCAAAGCGGCCGATACCGATGCCGATGTGATCTTGTTTTGCGGGGTCAAATTCATGGCCGACACCGCCAAGATCCTGAGCCCTGAAAAGACCGTGATCCTGCCCGATATGGACGCCGGGTGCAGCCTTGAAGACAGCTGCCCGCCCGAAAAGTTCAAAGCCTTCCGCGAAGCCCATCCCGATCACATTGCGCTGACCTACATCAATTGCTCGACCGAAGTGAAAGCGCTCTCCGACATCATCGTCACCTCCTCCAGCGCGGAGACGATTTTGGCCCAGATCCCGCCGGAGCAAAAGATCATCTTTGGCCCCGATCGCCATCTGGGCGGATGGCTGTCGCGCAAATTTGATCGCGAAATGTTGTTGTGGCCGGGCGTGTGCATTGTCCACGAAGCCTTCAGCGAAACCGAGCTGCTCAAACTCAAGGAACAGCATCCCGGCGCGCCGATTGCCGCGCACCCGGAATGCCCGCCGACAATTGTCGATCACGCCGATTATGTCGGTTCGACCAGCGGCATTTTGAAATTTGCGCAAGGGTTTGACGGCGACACGCTGATCGTTGCGACCGAACCGCACATCATGCACCAGATGGAAAAGGCGCTGCCTGAGAAAACCTTCATCGGCGCGCCGGGTGCGGACGGCAATTGTTCGTGCAATATCTGCCCGTATATGGCGCTCAACACGATGGAGAAGATGTACACCGCTTTGCGCGATCTGGAACCGCGGATCGAAATGGACGAGGAATTGCGGCTGAAGGCGAAGAAGAGCCTCGACCGGATGCTCGGCATGGCGGGCGGAACGGTGGGTCTGGGCGATCTGGGGCAGGTGCCGTTTGGTGAGAGCTAAGGTGCTCAAGCCGATCCTAGCGGCGATCGTGGCCACATGTTCCGCCGCTGCCCTAGCGGATACCGGGTCTAACTTCTCGTCCGTCGGCTTTGAGGTCGAAACCTCAAGCGAGAAAGACTTCTTGGCCTCGATTATGACGTACATCAACGAGTGCGAGCCGGTCAGTCTCGACGAAGACGACCTTGTATGTGTGGCTCGGAATAGCACGGGAGGCGAGCTTCGAATTGGTTTGCGCCAATCAGGTGAAACCGCCACTTTCATCACCGCCAATCCGGCGCTCATTGGAGAGAGTCGGTTTGCATTCGACGTGGATGGTACGCAATCCGATCCTGACTGGGAGCCATTCGAGTTTCGTCTATCGGGCACCTTTGGAGAATTCAATGTGCCGGTTCTCATTGAGCTCGCAGACCCGCGAAACGCGCAGAGGTTTCAAGGTCTTGAGGAACCGCAAAATGTTACGCTCGATCTGACTGCATTCACTTTTGAGCCCAGCATCTATGAGAATGCCGAAGCGTTTCAAGCTGAGCAATTGGAGAATGGCGAGCAGACGGAAAGTAGAGAACGGATCATCTATGCTTCTGACTTTTTCATACCAAGCGGATTGTTCGGCGAAGAAGCTTCCGCACGTGCTTCCTTCGCGGGCAAGGTGCTCAAGGCCAAGCTAATCGAAACTGGCGATATCAAGCACTGGCAGACACTCGTCGAAATCCAAGGTGGCGCCACGGTGAACGTCGTTTTCGATACAAGGATGACCGGGCAATCGCCCGAGGTTGGAAACCTTATCGTTGGCGACTTCTGGTTGAGTGCACAGATCCCGATCGCCGAGTAAGCGCGACGCTATGCGGGTCGACGTCATCCTGACGATGTTTCAGGATGACGGGTAAATTAGGCCCGACCCTGAGCCACCCGCGCCACCACCAATGCGCTGCCCAAAAGTGTCATGCCGATCACATCGAACACGCCCAGAAATTCGCCAAACCAGACATAGCCAATCCCCGCTGCAATCGCCGGCTGGGTCAACAATGCCAGCCCGATAATCAGCGGCGGAAAATGGCCCAGTGAATAGACGATCAAACCCTGCCCGATCAGCTGGCCAAAAATACACAGCGCGATAATCGGCCACCAATTGGTCGGCCACACCGGCTCCCCCAAAGCCAGCGCCAATGCGAGCAAAAACGGGCTGGCAAACACGCTCACCCAGACCAGCAGGCTCCATGAACCAAACCGGCTGCGTTCCGATTGCAGGGTGAGGAGGTAGACCGCATAGCTCACCCCTGCAAAAATACCGAGCATATCGCCCACAGCATTGCCAAAGGCGATTTCAAAACTCTGGCCCAGCAACAGCGCCGAACCCACCAAAGCGCAGACAATCGCAATCCATTCATAGCGCCCCGGCAACATCCGCGCCGCGACAAATCCCCACACCATCAAAATCAGCGACCCGATATTGGCAAACAGCGTCACATTGCCCATCCGGGTCAAATGCGCGCCGGCATTGAAGCTTGCCATATCGGCGGCAAAGGCGATCGAGGCGATGGCCACCAAAACCAAGGTCTTGCGCGGCATGCCCGACAATTTTTGTTGTCCCATGCGGGCAAACACGATCAGCACAGGCAGCGCCAGAAACATCCGCCAGAACGCCGCGCTGACCGGGCCGGTATCGGCCAGCCGCGCCAATGGCGCGCCCAATGCGAGCGCGAAATTCCCGCCCAGCAACGCCGCCAATAGCAGCCACCCGCCCATTTTGGCGCCGCGCGCGGCCTGCGCGCCGGCGGCGGCAGGCGAATTGGGCCCCAAATCACGCCCCAAATCGCCGCCCGAATCCCGCTCCACATCGCGCGCTGCAAGATTTGCTTTGGTCTCGCCGGTTTTTTCCATGCTTGCGCACTAGCCTTCGCAAGCCCAAGTGGATAGTCAAATGCAACTCAATTGAAGGATAGCTCACATGCATGACGCTCTGTTCCAGCCGCTCAAAATGGGCGCGCTCGAAGCGAAAAACCGGATTTTCATGGCTCCGCTCACCCGCGGGCGCGCGGCCCAGCCAATGTTCACCCCCAATGCGATGATGGGCACCTATTACAAACAGCGCGCGGGCGCAGGCCTGATTTTGACCGAGGCCACCGGGATCAGCACCGAGGGGCTGGGCTGGCCATCGGCGCCGGGGATCTGGAGCGATGAACAGACCGAGGCGTGGAAGCCGATTGTCGAAGGGGTCAAACAGGAAGGCGGCCTGATCGCGATGCAATTGTGGCATATGGGGCGGATTGTGGCGCCCTATTTCCTTGGTGGGGAGCGCCCGTTTTCAGCCAGCGAAACCAAAGCGCCGGGCGAAGCGCACACCCCCGAAGGACGGCAGGAATATGCCGTGGCCCGGGCCATGACCCAAGACGATATCAACCGCACGATCGACGATTATCGCCGCGCGGCTGAAAACGCCAAGAAAGCCGGCTTTGACAGCGTCCAATTGCACGGCGCGAATGGCTATCTGGTCGATCAATTCCTGCGCGATAAAACCAATCTGCGCGAAGACGAATATGGCGGCAGCCCGGAAAACCGCACCCGTTTCATGCGCGAAGTGCTCGAGGCGATCATCGATGTGTGGGGCGCGGACCGCGTTGGTATCCGCCTGTCGCCCAATGGCGATTCGCAAGGCACTGATGACAGCAATCCGCCCGCAACCTTTGGCGCGGCCACCAAAGTGATCGAAGAGCTGGGCCTTGCCTATCTCGAATTGCGCCAACCCGGCCCCGAGGGGACGTTTGGCCAGACCGACGTGCCCAAGCAGGATGCCTTGATCCGCGGCCTGTATTCCGGCGCGCTGATCCTCAATTCCGATTACACCGCGCAAGAGGGCGATGATGATGTGTCAAGCGGCCGCTGCGATGCGGTCAGCTATGGCCGGCCCTATATCTCGAACCCCGATCTGGAAAAACGCATCGCCGCCGGCGCGCCGTTCAACCCCAATAAGGACGTGCCCAAAAGCTGGTACTTCCCGATCCCCGAAGGCTATATCGATTATCCGACCCTGGCCGAGGAACAGGCGGCCTCAGCGGCGTGATCCGAGCGGTTTGGGCCTAATTTTGGGCCTGAATTTTGGGTTTGGGGCGCAGCCGCGCGGCCCTTGGCGGTTCACCGCCCCGTTTACGCCGGAGGGTC
>JABSPI010000023.1:14249-16422 GCA_013214365.1 Erythrobacter sp. | reverse complement strand
ATCGCCGCTATATCTGATTGCGGCGGGCGCGCATCAATGCGTCGTCCTGACCGGGGCATTCACAAGAAAATCGCATAGAACAAGAACGCAAGAAAAGAGCCGGAACATTAAAGTTCCGGCCCTCTTCCGCGCCACACGCGCATTGTGCTGCGTCAGCCAGGCTGAACCGCAGCGAACCGGGGGATTGGCGGCTTTTGGATTGCGCAGTGGGCTTGAATATGAGCGGGGATATGAACGCGGATCGCCGACAAATCTGCATTGCGGCGCGCTGCAGCCTGTCTTGGCAATCTTACAAAAACGCCTACCCCAACCCGGTCCAGCGGCCGGGCCATCACAGTGTCAGAATATGCAAGCACAGGCATTTTGGTTCCCCCTTTCACAGGGAGGCCGAGCATCTTTTGCCAAACCGGCGGTCCGGCAAATGCAGGGCTGTATCTAACCAATGCCCCAACGTGCTTCGGGTTCCCTTCTGGTTGCAAGTTTTGCATTTGGCAGATCGGGAGTGAGAACATAAAAAGAACAAATGCCTTCTCAAACCCTTCATATCCTGCATCGTGCCTGATGCACCTTTAACCCCTGAAAAGCGCAGGCTGGAGATTGATCCTGACCTTGTGGAGCCGCCGCGCCGCGCGCCCTTTGTCGAATTGGGGCTGGTCAGCTGTTTCAGCTTTTTGCGCGGGGCATCGGATGCGGTGGATCTGGTGATGACCGCACACAGCCATGGCTATGACGCGATCGGGATTGCAGATGCCAATTCCTTTGCCGGCGCGGTGCGCATTCACACCGAGGCCAGCACGCTCAAACTGCGCCCGGTGATTGGCACCCGGATCGAAACCGTGGAGGGGCTGGCTTTCCTGGCCTATCCCACCAATCGCGCCGCCTATGGCCGGCTGACCCGGTTGATCAGTGCCGGCCGGATGCAGACATTGACCGGACAATGGCAGGAAAAGGGCGCGTGCGAGATTGATCTGCGGCTGCTGGCTGAACATTGCGAAGATGTGCAATTGATCGCTTTGCCGCCCGCTGATCTGGAGCAATCCTTCACTGTGACGGTCAAAAGCAATGTGGTGGCGCTGCGCGATGTGAATGCGCGTGAATATGAGGGGCCAGAGCAGGGCGCGCCAAAGGACAGGCAAGGGCATATGGCTCTCACCGCTTCGTTCGCCGAGCTTGTGCCGCATCTCGTCCAGCAATTGCCCGGCCTGAGCCATCTGGCGGTCAGCTATCTTTATCGCGGTGATGATGTGAGCCGGATCGATCGGCTTGACGCTTTGGCTAAGGACAATGGGCTGGCCATTTTGGCGACCAATGATGTGCATTATCACGCCCCCCACCGCCGCCCTTTGCAAGATGTCATGACCGCGATTGCGAACAAGACCACCGTGGCACAGGCCGGCTATCTGCTGCATGCCAATGCCGAACGCCATCTCAAATCGCCGCAGGAAATGGTGCAGTTGTTTGCGCCTTGGCCGCACGCCATCACCGCCGCGCGCGAGGTTGCCGACCGGTGCGATTTCTCGCTTGATGAGCTGCGTTATGAATATCCCGAAGACACATATCCCAAGGGCATGTCTCCGCAGGAATATCTCGAGGATGAAACATGGTCCGGGGCGCAGCGCCGCTATCCTTGCGGTGTGCCCGAAAGCGTGCGCGAGACATTGGAGCGCGAATTGGCATTGATCGCCAAGCTGGAGTTGGCGCGGTATTTTCTCACCATCAAGGATATTGTCGATTTTGCGCGCCGGGTCGATCCGCCAATCCTGTGCCAGGGGCGGGGCAGCGCTGCCAATTCGGCGGTTTGCTATTGCCTTGAAATCACCAGCGTTGACCCGGCCAAGCACCAATTGCTGTTTGACCGTTTCATTTCCGAAGAACGCAAAGAGCCCCCCGATATCGACGTCGATTTCGAGCATGAGCGGCGCGAGGAAGTGATCCAGTATATCTATCACAAATATGGCCGTCACCGGGCCGGGCTTGCCGCCACAGTGATCCATTACCGCCCCCGCATGGCGATCCGCGAAGTGGGCAAGGCGATGGGCCTGTCAGAGGATGTTACCAGCGCGCTGGCGCGCACGGTCTGGGGCGGGTTTGGGCGCGAGATCGGCGAGGCGCATGTCGAGGAGGTTGGGATGGATTTGTCCGATCCGCATCTCAAACGCGTGCTCCACCTGAC
>JABSPI010000023.1:0-14149 GCA_013214365.1 Erythrobacter sp. | reverse complement strand
AAGGACGATATCGAGGCGCTGGGTATCCTCAAGGTTGATGTGCTGGCGCTGGGCATGTTGACCTGCATCCGCAAATGCCTTGATCTGGTCGAGGCGCATCATGGCCGCACGCTGGCTTTGGCGACGGTCCCGCGCGAGGATCCGGAAACCTATGCGATGCTGCGCAAGGGGGATTCTCTGGGTGTGTTTCAGGTCGAGAGCCGGGCGCAGATGAATATGTTGCCGCGCCTGCGCCCGCGCGAATTCTATGATCTGGTGATCCAGGTGGCGATTGTGCGCCCGGGCCCCATTCAGGGCGATATGGTGCACCCCTATCTCAAACGTCGCCGCGGGGCAGAGCCGGTGAATATCCCCGCGCCATCGCCCCGGCATGGGCCCCCTGACGAACTTTCGAGCATTTTGGAGCGGACATTGGGCGTGCCGATCTTTCAGGAACAGGCGATGAAAATCGCGCTCGATGCGGCCAAGTTTTCCAGCGCCGAGGCGAACCGTTTGCGCAAGGCAATGGCAACTTTCCGTTCGCGCGGAATGGTGCACGAATTGGAAGATATGATGGTCTTGCGCATGGTGGAGCGCGGCTATGATCCCGATTTTGCGGAACGGTGTTTCAACCAGATCAAGGGCTTTGGCGAATACGGTTTTCCCGAAAGCCACGCGGCCTCTTTTGCGCATCTGGTCTATGTCTCAAGCTGGCTCAAATGCCATTTCCCTGCGGCCTTCGCAGCCGCTTTGCTCAATTCGCAGCCCATGGGTTTTTACGCGCCAGCACAGATTGTGCGCGATGCGCGCGAACACGGGGTCGAGGTTCTGCCGGTGGATGTGAATTGTTCCAATTGGGACAACACGCTTGAGCCCAATGCCGGAGCGCAGGCGGAAGGGGAAACACAGCGGGCAGGGCGGTTTGATCGCGACACTGCGATACGGCTTGGCCTGCGGCAGATTGATGGCCTGCCGGAACATATCGCGGCCCAATTGGTCGCCGAACGCGAGGCGGGCGGGCGCTACCGCGATGTTGCCGAACTGCGCGAGCGCGCCGGCCTTGGCCCGGCCTATATCGAACGGCTCGCAAGCGCGGATGCCTTTGGCTCGATGCAATTGTCACGCAGGCAAGCCTTATGGGATGCGCGCAGCCTGATTGCCGGGCCTGATCTGCCCCTGTTCCGCGCAGCGCAAGAGCGCGATGAGGGAGCAGAGCGGGTCCCGACCCGCTTGCCGCAAATGCCGCTATCTGAAGAAGTGGTGACCGATTACCAGACCACCCGGTTGAGCCTGAAAGCGCATCCGCTGTCATTCCTGCGCCCGGACCTTGGGGATCGCGGTTTTGTCCGCGCTTGCGATCTGAGGGATCGCAAATTCCGCAGCATGGTCAAGGTCGCCGGAGTGGTGTTGATCCGGCAACGCCCCGGTTCCGCCAAGGGGGTGTGTTTCATCACGCTTGAGGATGAAACGGGAGTTGTAAATCTGGTGATCTGGCCCGACCTGATGGCGAAACAGCGCAAAGTGATCATGGGCGCCCGCCTGATGGAGGTGCGCGGGCGGGTCGAATATGATGATGAGGTGATCCATGTGATCGCGCACCATCTGAGCGATGCGACCGATCGTTTGTATGCATTGTCCGATGATATGTTGAAGGCGCCGCTTGCCCGGGCGGACCATGTCACATCACCCCTGCCGCAGGGGCGCAACCTCACCAGCCTGACCGCCGAGCAGCGGCGCCAGAAAAAGCGCACTCTCCAACCGCGCGATATTATCGATGAATTGCCGCCCACAAGAGGGCATCCGCGCAATCACCGCATCATTCCCAAATCGCGCGATTTTCACTAGCCGTAAGGGGGAAGGGGTCAGACCGCCTCGAGCGCATAGCCCGCTGAGCGAACCGTGCGAATGGGGTCTTTTGCGCCGTCAATTCCGATCGCCTTGCGCAAGCGGCGGATATGCACGTCCACTGTGCGCAATTCGATATCGCTATCTGTGCCCCACACCCCGTCAAGCAATTGGCCGCGGCTGAACACGCGCCCCGGGCTTTCCATGAAGAATTTGAGCAGGCGATATTCGGTCGGCCCCAATTGCAGCGATTGCCCCCGGCGTTCCACCTTGAACGAAACCGCATCGAGCTTGATGTCACCCACTTCGACCACTTCGCCGGCCAATGCCGGGCGGATGCGCCGCATAACCGCAGCCACGCGTGCAAGCAGCTCGCGCGGGCTGAACGGTTTGGTGAGATAATCATCTGCGCCGGTTTCCAACCCACGGATCCGGTCATCCTCCGCCTCACGTGCGGTGAGCATGATGATCGGCACATGCGCGGTTTCCTTGTCACGGCGCAAACGCCGGCACACTTCGATCCCGCTCGTCCCCTCGATCATCCAGTCAAGAATGATCAGATCAGGCACATCTTCGCTGGCCAGGATCAGCGCCTCGTCACCATCTCCGGTGCAGCGCACGCTATAGCCTTCATTCTGGAACCGATATTCCAGCAGTTCAGAGAGCGAGGGGTCGTCTTCAACCAGAAGTAATTTCGCATCCGGCATGGTATTTCTCCACGACAATCCGGGGCATTGGTTCAAAGCGCCCCTAACTCAACCTGGCAACCGCGCCTAGCGCCGCGCGATTGTTTGACGACATGCGCTCAAGGCCATTTCTCGCGGCTCGCAAGCGCAGATATTTTCAAGCGTTCAACGATCATCCTCAGGCGGATAAACGCCCGTGGCCGCAAAATGGACCATTTCCGCAACATTGGTCGCATGATCGCCAATCCGCTCCAGATTGCGGGCAACGAACAGCAATTGCGCCGCGCTCGAAATCGTTGCCGGGTTTTCGACCATATAGCTCACCAGATTGCGGAAAATGCTGTTGTAGAAGGCATCGACCTTATCATCTGTCGCGATCACTTCGCGCGCCAGACCCGGATCGCGCGCGGCATAGGCGGTGAGCACGTCGTGCACCATCTCGCTGGCCACTTCGCCCATAGCCGGGAGCAGAGTGAGCGGTTCAAACCGGTCGCGCCCTTCAATCATACCCACGCGTTTGGCGATATTTTTCGAATAATCGCCGATCCGTTCCAGCACGCCGGCGATTTTCAACGCCGCGATCACTTCGCGCAGATCATCCGCCATTGGCGCGCGCAGAGCGATGACACGGATTGCAAGTTTGTCGACCTGCGATTCAAGATCATCCAGCTTCTTGTCGGCCTTCACAACTTTTTCCGCGCGCTTGGTGTCTCCTGCGACGAGCGAGGCCAGCGCCTCTTCGATCGCGACCTCTGCAAGGCCGCCCATCTCGCCAATCAGGCCGCGCAGCCGCGTGATGTCTTCGTCGAACGCTTTTACTGTATGGTCTGTCATTATCCGTACCGCCCGGTGATGTAGTCTTTCGTGCGCTGCTCGATGGGTGCTGTGAAAATGTCCGAGGTCCGGCCATATTCCACAATGCTGCCAAGGTGGAAGAAGGCGGTGCGCTGCGACACCCGCGCGGCCTGTTGCATCGAGTGGGTAACGATCACGATGGCATAGCGATCGGACAGCTCAGCGATCAATTCCTCGATTTTTGCTGTGGCAATCGGGTCGAGCGCAGAGCAAGGCTCGTCCATCAAGATAACCTCCGGATCAACCGCAATAGCGCGGGCGATGCACAGGCGTTGCTGCTGTCCGCCGGACAGGGCGGTGCCCGGATCCGACAGGCGATCTTTCACCTCGTTCCAAAGCCCCGCACGGGTCAGTGACCGTTCAACAATCTGATCGAGGTCGTCTTTGGTTTCAAAGATCCCGTGAATGCGCGGCCCATAGGCGATATTTTCATAGATCGATTTGGGGAAGGGGTTGGGCTTTTGGAACACCATGCCCACCCGCGCGCGCAAACGCACCACATCCATCGCGCTGGAATAGATGTCTTCTGAATCGAGCTCGATTTTGCCTTCGACACGGGCCGAGGGGATGGTGTCGTTCATCCGGTTGAGCGTGCGCAGAAAGGTCGATTTCCCGCAGCCCGACGGGCCGATAAACGCCGTCACATATTTTGACGGGATCGCAATCGAGACATTGTCGATCGCTTTCTTGTCGCCATAAAAAACCGAGACATCGGTGGCGCTCATTTTGGCTTCGACAGCCTCGAGATTGGGATGGATTACAGTCACCAGGTTTTCTCAAACTTGTTGCGGAGATAAATCGCTATACCATTCATCAATAGCAGGAAGATCAGCAAAATGATGATGGCCGCACTGGTCCGTTCGACAAAGCCGCGGTCGATTTCATCCGACCACAAGAAAATCTGAACCGGCAGAACGGTCGCGGGCGAGGTGAAGCCGTCGGGCGGCGTTGCGACAAAGGCGCGCATTCCGATCATCAGCAATGGCGCGGTTTCACCCAGAGCGCGCGCCATTCCGATAATCGTCCCGGTCAAAATACCCGGAAGCGCCAATGGCAAAACATGGTGGAACACCACCTGGACCGGTGATGCCCCGATGGCCAATGCCCCGTCACGAATGGATGGGGGCACCGCCTTGATCGCATTGCGTCCCGAAATCACGATCACTGGCATCGTCATCAACGCCAAGGTCATGCCGCCAATCAAAGGCGCAGATCGCAAGGTCGGGAAAATGGTGAGAAACACCGCCAGCCCGAGCAGACCAAAAATGATCGAGGGGACAGCTGCAAGATTGTTGATCGACACCTCAAGAAAGTCGGTGAACCGGTTCTTGGGCGCATATTCTTCGAGATAAAGCGCCGCCATCACCCCGATCGGAAACGCCAGAACAAGCGTGATCAGCATGGTCAGCATCGACCCCTTGAGCGCGCCCCAAATACCGGCAAGCTGCGGATCGGTGGCGTCGGATCGCTCCATGAAACCGAAATCGAAATTCTTGGTCAGATAGCCTTCCTCGCTGAGGCGATCGGCCAATTCCATCATTTCGGGCGAGCCTTCATCGGCATAGCCCGCGGCCAAATCCGCCGATGCCGGCAAGTGCAGCGTCACATTGCGCACCAGGATCGAGGGATCGGCGTGAATATCGTGCGCCACTTCGCGCCAGGCCTGCTGGTTGATTTGGGCCGCCCCATCCGCACCCAGCGTTTGTTCAGCGGATGCAGCAATCACATCTTTCAAGCCTTGCGACTGGAGCGCGCGCATCACTTGGGCAGGGGTGTTTTGGCCAGCAGGGATTTGCAGGTCGCTTTGAGCGAAATCAACCTCAACCGTGGCTTCAACCCGTTGGAAGCCGCCAATCCCGTTGAGCGTCATATTGCCCAGCAGCAGAGCAAGGACGGCAACCGAGAAGATGATCGAGGCAAGCCCCCAAAACTTGAAGCGTCGCTCCTTCGCGTAGCGCGCTTTGAGCCGCTGCTCGAACTTGTCGGAGCGCAGTGGGTGGACCTGCACGGAGGTGTCGGCGCTACTCATATGCTTCGCGATACCTCTTAACGACGCTGAGCGCGACGAAGTTGAGCGCCAACGTAACCATGAAAAGAATGAAGCCCAGCGCAAATGCGCTCAGCGTGGCGGGGTGATCGAAGCTGCCTTCGCCGGTCAACATCGCGACAATCTGGACCGTGACGGTGGTCATCGCCTCTAACGGATTGGCCGATAGATTGGCGGCGGTCGATGCGGCCATCACAACGATCATTGTCTCACCAATGGCGCGGCTAATGGCGAGCATCACACCGCCGACAATGCCCGGCAAAGCGGCGGGCACCAGAACCAGCTTGATGGTTTCCGAGGTGGTGGCCCCCATGGCAAGGCTGCCATCGCGCATGGCCTGCGGCACTGCNGCGATGCTGTCATCGGCCATGGAAGATACAAATGGGATGATCATCACCCCCATCACCAANCCGGCGGCCAGAGCGCTTTCGCTCGANGCATTGGCAAAGCCGACCGACATCGCCGCATCGCGGATCATCGGCGCGACNGTCAAAGCGGCGAAGTAGCCATACACCACAGTCGGNACACCNGCGAGNATTTCCAAAGCCGGCTTGGTCCATGCGCGCACTTTGGGATGGGCATATTGAGTGAGGTAGATCGCGCTCATCATGCCGATCGGAATGGCAACGATCATCGCAATGATCGCGCCAATCAAAATCGTTCCCCAAAACAAAGGCACCGCGCCATAGCGGGTGGGATCGGGGTTTTCGGGATTGGCCATCGGGTCAGGAGACCAGAATGTCCCGAATAGAAAATCGGTTGGCGAGACCATCTCGAAAAACCGGAAAGTCTCGAAAATCAGGCTGATCAAAATGCCAAATGTGCTGAATACGGCAACCAGAGAGGCGAGGATCAAAAGCGACATAATCGCCTTTTCAACGCGGCTTCGGGCGCCAAAATTGGGCTTTACCCGCAAATAAGACCACGCGCCCGCCGCGCCGGCAATAATCACCGTCAGCACCAAACCGATCGTGCGGTAATGCGCGATCGCATCGCTAAATGGGGTGATCAGCGGGAAGGCGGCGCTGTTCTGGGTGGTGGCAATATCGCCATTGGCAACCGCACGCGCTTCTCGAAGCGCTTCAATCCGGGCGTTTTCAAATTGCGGCAATCCTTCGGCCGCAGGGTGCGAGAGCACCGATTGCAGGACTAGACCCGGCGAAAGGGCGTCCCACACAAATACAAATAATATGGTTGGTACGAAGACCCAAAGGGCAACGTACCAACCATGATAGACCGGCAGGCTGGCCAGCCTCCCTTCGGCAGACGCGCGCAAGCTCCAGGCTCGACTGCGCGCTGCCAGCCATCCTGCAAGGGCAAGGCCCAGCACAAGAAGAAGGGTAGAAGCCAGCGTCATACGTAAGGTCTCAGTCCTGTTATTTCAGTTCCGATCCGTCGATCGTCTGCTGTTCATTAACGCCTGCGAGATTCGCAGCCATCACATCATCAGGAGAAGCCACTAGGCCAATGCTGGCCAATGGGCCACCACGTTCCCACATGGTTGTCCACTCATTTAGATATTCGGCCAGGCCAGGGATCTGACCGATATGCGCCTTTTTGACGTAGACATAGAGCGGACGCGCGCCCGGATAGGCGAAGCTGGCGATGTTGTCATAGGTCGGCTCGACACCATTCATGGTGAGACCCTGAACCTTGTCAGCGTTCTCTTCAAGGTAGGAATAGCCGAACACGCCCACTGCGTTTTCGTTGCCTTCGATCTTCTGCACGATCAGATTGTCCTGCTCGCCCTGATCGACATAGAGGCCATCAGCGCGCACTTCGGTGCAAACCTGGTCGTAACGATCTTCGTCGGCTTCTTTGAGTTCAGCCATTGCCGGGTCGCTTTTGCAGCCGACTTCGAGGATCAATTCCTTGAGCGCATCACGGGTGCCCGACGTGGTGGGCGGACCGTAAACGAGGATCTTGGTATCGGGCAGTGAGGGGTCGACATCGGCCCAGGTCTGGGTGGTTTGTTCGCCGCCATACGGGCTCTTGGCGAGCGCTTCGTAAACGATCTTGGGGGTCAGGTTGAGTTCGATCCCGCCTTGGGCCGAGGCAAAAGCAATCCCGTCGAGGCCGACCTGCAATTCGATCACATCGGTGACGCCGTTCGCCTGACAATCGGCGAATTCGGATGCTTTCATCCGGCGCGATGCATTGGCGGTGTCAGGGGTGCTGGGGCCAACGCCGGCGCAAAACAGCTTCATGCCGCCGCCAGTGCCGGTCGATTCGATGATGGGTGAAGGGATGTCGGGGTTCGAACGCGACAGCGATTCTGCAACCGCTTTAGCGAACGGGAACACCGTCGAGGAACCAACCGCACGCACCGATTCGCGCGTTTCGACCGTGCCGAGTTCATCCGAACACGCAGCAAGGGCGAGGGTTGAGGTGAGAAGTACGAGAGCTGTTTTACCGAGTTTCATTTAATTCACTCCTATTCGAGTCACTGTGGCTCGTTAGTCATGGAAGTTTCGGATTTGTGACGAATGTGAAATAAACTGCTCGTCACACGATTAAGTGATCAAAAATCGACCTGGGCGCGCACGCCAAAGACGTGAACGTCGTAGGATGTGTTGCCGTCATCCTCTGGGAAAGCGGCATCATCATAAGAAAGCAGGCCGTAATTGAACAGCAGGCGGGTGTAGTCGGTGAGAGTCCAGATCAACGACGCTTGCACACTGTCCTGCGTGCCGCCCAAAATGTCCTTGTCGTTAAGGTCGAGATGGTCATAGCGCAGGTTCACCTGAAGCGCGCCCATGCCGCCTTCGCCAACCGGGCTTTGGGGTTTGACCCGGTCAAACTTGCCCAGCTTGTAACCGCGACGATCGCCTTGGGTCAGGAACATGCCGACTTCGGCCGATGCACCAAAGAAGCTGGGGTCTTCAAAACCGGTGGGACGATCGACCGATTGCGAGAAGCCTTCGAGTGCAACATGGAACGGACCGGCAATCGCTGCTGCTTCGAGCCCGAGGCCAAATTCACTCTCGGCCGAGAAACGACCCGTGTTGACGAAGCGATCATCGGTGAAGTGCACCAACGGACGCGCGCGGTAGCGCACAGTGCTGCCATCGCCCAGATTGTTGTAGTGGATCGAGCCGCCAAAATGGAGCTGGGTCGAACCGGATTTGGGCGCGAAAACCACACGGCCATCAAAGCTGTTATTGCCATTGGGCAGGTCTTCGCTGTCGTCAGCGAATACACCACCTTGGAGCAGAACATTGTCGGTCTTGTATTGGGCCGAGACACCGATCCGCCGCTCAAACCCAAATGCATCGGTCCATGCCGAACGCTCGATGAAAGAGGTGTTGAGACTGCTTGAAAGCTCTTCGAGACCTTGGAAGGTGTTGTGTTGACCCGCGGTGAGGGTCAGGCCGCCATCTGAATAGGTGATGATGGCATCTTTGAGAGCGAGGTCGTTCTCGCCAAAGTCGGCTTCAACCTTGTAGCCAAATCCGCCCGGGATTTTGCCCGATGCGCCGAGCCGTACCCGGCGGGCTTCAGCGTCAAAACCGCTATCAGCGCCGGTCGAGCTGGGTGCGCCGACATAGCCGAAGTCCATATTGATCCGGCCGCGCGGCTTGAAGCTCCAGCCATTGCCGTCAGACATTTCGGGCGCGGCTTTGAATTTGACGTTTAGATCGTCGTCTTCGGCCACATTAGCCGCGAGCGCCGATGCCTCCGCTGATGCCTCTGCCGAGGCTTCAATCGCGGTGTTGGCGGTTTGTTTGGTTTCAGCCAGCTCCTGCTCAAGCTCTGCGAGACGATCCGACATGCGAATCAGCTCGGCGCGCAGCGCGGCGATCTCTTCAGAAGTGCTTGGATTGGCCTGTGCGACTGCTTGAGACGAGACAGAACTGCCTAGAATTGCAAGGGAAACGACCAGCGGTTTGAGACTTTTCATATTCTTTCGAATCTCCAGAAAATACCGGGATGAGCGATGCGCTCGAAAGCCCTGTATGTCCGGTGTGTGACGCGAAAATGACTTGTGTGACTCGTTTATGACAGTTCGATTGCAATATCTCAGAGCCGTTACGCAGACGCCTTTGTCACGGGCAGCCGGATAGTCACCGTCGTGCCCACACCAAGCTGGCTTTCGATATCGAGGCGGCCCGTATGTCGCTCAACGATATGTTTCACAATCGCGAGGCCCAAACCGGTGCCGCCCGATGCCCGGCTTCTGCCCGGATCGGTGCGGTAAAACCTGCGGGTGAGGTGCGGAACCTGATCGGGGGCGATGCCTTCGCCTTGGTCACTTACCGAGATGCGCGCCTCGCCGTTCTGGCTGAGATCGAGATCCACCCGCACCGGTGATCCCTCGTTCCCGTATTTGAGGGCGTTGTCGACCAGATTGCGGATCACCTGCTCAATCTGTTGTTGGTCACCGCGAATGGCGGGGTTTTCGGTCAGGTTGAGGTCAAGTCGTTCGGCTCGGTCGGGGCCGGCGGCATCGCGGGCGGCGCGTTCGACGATCGGTTGCAATTCCAACACGGTTTCGGGCAGGTCATGTTTGCCCGCTTCGACCCGCGACAGGCTCATCAGATCGCTGATCAGCGCCTGCATACGCTGTGCCTCTTTTTCGATCGTGTTGAGGAATTTGCTAGCGGTAGGTTGGGCCAGGTCCTGCGGGCTTTCCTGCAGCGTTTCGACATAGCCAATGATCGCCGCCAGCGGCGTGCGCAATTCGTGGCTGGCATTGGCGACGAAATCGGTGTGCGCGCGGCTGATATCGGCTTCTGCGGTTTGGTTGATCAATTCGATCACCGCGAGGTCATCGTCGAGCGTCTGGCGGTTGATTTTCCAGATATCCTGACGGCGAACAAGCCCGCGCACAATGGCTTGCCCCGACTTCTCCTTGTTGAGAAGTTTGATCGCCTTGGGCTGGCGCAAGACCACGCGGGCGTCTTGTCCAACAACATGACGGCCCAGCAATTTGCGCGCGGCGCGATTGGCGCTGGCGATGGTGCTTTTTTCGGTAACGAAAATCGGTGTCGCAGAATTCTCGGTCAGGTCGCTGATCGAATCGGGCGAGAACAATTTCGCTTTGCTGTTTGCCGGCATGGGCGGCGGCTTGGCCGATATGACCAAAAGAGAACCGATCCACAGCACCAGAACCGCAGTGGCGATCACCGGATCGATGTCCATTACGAGCATGGCGACAAAAGCCACCAGAGCGAGAATAACGCCTGTGCGAGGAATCGACTGCAGCATGCTCATGGCTGTGGGATTTACCGCGCAAAGGCGCAAGGTCAAACCTTGTCAGCGCGGTTTTTATCATCGGGAGGAATGCATTGTTGCAGGCCACCAGCGGTCATTCTTGCCGCGTGCACATAAGGGGGCGCAATAGCCACACAATCGCGCCGCACAGCGACACAGGCACAAAAGGCGCAGGTGCCGCGAATAGCGGGCAAGAGGAGGCCAGCCATTGCGAGCCGGCGGCCATGGTCGCGGGCGGCAACCGGCATTTTTGGACGCACATTCGCGCCGCCGGGATGGATATGGAAATTTCTGTTAGACCGGGCGCCACCTGGGGGGCAGGATTGGCGCGATCGCAACAAAAGGTTTGCGTGGTGACCCGTACGGGAATCGAACCCGTGTTTCAGCCGTGAAAGGGCCGCGTCCTAACCGCTAGACGAACGGGCCACGCTCGTTGCGAAGCGCGCATCTAGGGGTGCGGGATGAATCGGTCAAGCCCTGTATGCGCCCGATTTGATAAAAATTGCATCGGACTGTTCAAAACGTCAGGTCTCAATCGGCAAAAGCGGCATCTTCGAGATGCAATTCCGCCGCGGGGCGCGGGCCCCAATCGTCGATCTTCACCCGCCCGGCCAGATGGAACAGCCGCCCCTTGGCGCGGTGCAGCAGGGTTTGCGCCATTTCGCTTTCGGCTGCGCGGAAGGCGATGGCTTTGAACGATTTTCCATCGCGGCCGCTGGCGATGACGCGCAAATGGTCTTTGCCGACGATGTCGCATTTGACGATTCGCACCGGCCCCACCGCCACGCGCGGCGCGGGCCATCCCACACCATAAGGTCCGGCCGCATCCAACGTTTCCACCAGATCGGGCGTCAACCCGCCGGGCGCGAGACTTAGATCAAGCTGCATAACTTGCGACAGGCGCGCATGGTCAACATCGCGCGCCAGCCGGTCGTTTAGGAATTCGGTGAAATCAGCCAGCTTGCCCGAGGGAATGGTCAGCCCGGCCGCCATTGCGTGACCGCCGCCCGCAACCAATAAATCTGCCTCGCGCGCGGCGATGATCGCTGCGCCCAAATCGACCCCGCTGATCGAGCGGCCCGAGCCTTTGCCCGTGCCCTCAGCCTCGTCGAGCGCGATGACGATCGAGGGTTTGCCGGTCTTTTCCTTGATCCGGCCTGCGACAATTCCGATCACGCCGGGGTGCCATCCGGTTCCGGCCAGAACCTGCACCGCCATATTGTGTTGCCCATCCAATTGCGCCTCGGCCTCGGCCTGCACTTGCGCCTCGATCGCGCGGCGCTCTTCGTTGAGGGCGGAGAGTTTTTCCGCAATATCGCGCGCCTCTTCGGGATCGGTGGTGGTTAAAAGCCGCACGCCCAGCGTCGATTCGCCGATCCGCCCGCCGGCATTGATGCGCGGCCCCAGAGCAAAGCCCAGATCAGAGGCAATCGGCGCACGTTTGAGCCGGCTGGCATCCATCAATGCCGCCATCCCGATCCGCTCGCGCCGCGCCAGCACTTTCAGCCCTTGCGCAACAAAGGCGCGGTTAAGCCCGTGCAGCGCGGCAACATCCGCCACTGTGCCCAGCGCCACCAGATCGAGCAGCCCCATCAAATCTGGCTCCTTGCGGGCTTCAAAAAACCCCTCGGTGCGCAAATGGCGCACAATTGCGATTCCCAGCAGGAAGGCAACGCCCACCGCGGCCAGATGGCCATGGCTCGCCGCCAGATCGCTTTCGTCGAGCCGGTTGGGATTGACCAGCGCCGCGGTCGGGGGAAGGTCGGGCGAACATTTGTGGTGATCGACCACGATCACATCGACACCGGCCTTTTGCGCCATGGTCAGCGCCTCATGCGCCATCGCGCCGCAATCGACCGTCACAATCAGATCCGAGCCTTCTTCGGCGAGCTGGACCAATGCCTCGCCCGTTGGGCCATAGCCCTCGAGCAGGCGGTCGGGGATGTAATAGCCGGCCTCGGCCCCCAACATGCGCAACAATTCGACCAGCAAAGCCGCGCTGGTTGCGCCATCGACATCGTAATCGCCGTAAATAGTGATTTTTTCTTGGGCCAACACCGCATTGGCAATCCGCTGCGCGGCGCGGTCCATGTCGCGAAATGCGGATGGGTCGGGCAAAAATTCGCGCATTGTCGGCTTTGCGTGTTTGGCGACCTCTTCGGGGGCAACGCCGCGTGTCAGCATCAATTGGGTGAGGATATCATTGCCAAGGCCCTGTGTGTCGGCCCCCAATTCCATATTCCCGCCGCGCCATTGCCATGCGCGGCCCGCCAAGGATTGAGATACACCCAGAACATGCGATGAGTAAGCCAAAGTCATAGATCAAGGGTAGACGATTGCGACAGCCGGCAACAGACGGGGCATGACAGCTATCGACAATCTGCAGGTCGATCTGGCAATTGAGCGGGATTGTCAGGCCCGGGGAATACGCCCGGCATCAAGGAGAGCGGCACATGGCGGCACATATGCTGGTAATCTGGCACAGTCGCACCGGCGCGAGCGAGGCCATGGCTCACGCAGCGGCGCAGCATGAGGCTGCGCGTTTGATGCGCGCAGGCGATGTCACCGCGCAGGATCTGCTTGCCGCGTCAGGCTATGTGTTTGTGTGCCCGGAAAACCTCGCGACGATGAGCGGGGCGATGAAAGAGATGTTCGATACCAATTACTACCCCGTTTTGGGCCAGATCGAAGGGCGTCCCTACGCCACGATCATTGCCGCGGGGTCGGACGGGCAGGGGGCCCAGCGCCAGTTGGATCGGATTGCAACCGGATGGCGTCTCAAACGGGTTGCCGAACCGTTGATCGTAAATTTTTCGGCCCAGAGCGCGCAGGAAATTCTTGCTGCCAAAACCGTGCCTACAAAAATTCTACAAAAGTGCCATACACTTGGTATGTCTATGGGGGAGGGGATCACTCTTGGGGTGTTCTGATGAGATAAATGCTCTCATGCTAAGAGTGGGTGCTGTTCGTTTCGGTTGCATCAAATCTCGGCGTTATTCCTGATTTGAGATTGATGGGTTTGTAACTTTAATGATACGCGGATTTTGAAAATCTGAGGACTATTTTCTGACCGCTCTAGAAGCCGATCCCGCAAGGGGCGGACTATATCTGTTGTTTGCCCATGGCAAATGGCCCGCTCTGCCCTCAAGGCATTTGTCGCTGGGCAATCCGCCATCATCCGCTGGGCACCGGGTTTGACTGTGCCGAGATTGATGCGATGGTCGAAGAATTGTGGAAAGCGAACTGAGCGCGCGCGAGCGTCGTTATTCCGCCGCTTGCTCCACATCCGCCCATGGTGCGTAAGCGCTGGTCGCATTACCCAGCGCGGCGACTCCGTCGTGATATTCGCGTTCGAACCGGGTAACCATATCTTCGACTGTGCCCACCGATTTGACCGCGCCAATCCCCTGACCGGAGCCCCAGATGTCCTTCCAAGCTTTGGCTTTGGTATTGCCGCCCGAGCCGAAATTCATTTTCGAGGGATCGCTGGTCGGCAGATTGTCGGGGTCCATGCCGGCATTTT
>JABSPI010000223.1 GCA_013214365.1 Erythrobacter sp. | reverse complement strand
ACAATCCGCATGCAACGCCCCTTTGGGCACCGTGTGTGCGATCAATGAGCGATCCCTGCCCGGCCCCCTGAGCTGGTACCCAAGCGCCCCGAACCACACACGCGCACCCCTTTATCAATTGATACACGGGTGCCGTGCGCATTCAGGGGCCCTTTTCGAAAGGCCTGCTGTGCGATGCTAAGCGGCAAGGGCAGCGCAGCTCAAATTAAATGATGCGCCCCGCAGCATGAACAGAGGCACCGCAGACCCATAAATCGGCCAAACCGTTCGCAAAAACGCCCCTAGCGGCACCATCAAGGGCGAAAAATGCGCGAATGATTTTCACTATCAGCAAACCAAGGCAAAGTGGCTTGCACCACACCGCCGGTTCCAATACGAGCGGGCCAAATCGCGAAGCGCGCCTCCCCAAGGGGCCTTTCACGCTGTTTTGCCACGGCGCCCGCTTGCTCTTCGCTTATTCCATATTGGCACTCACATTGGTCGGGATACCCTATGAGCCTTTACGACGATTACCTCGCTGAGATTGAAACGCGCAAAACCCAGGGTCTTGCCCCCAAGCCGATCGATGACGGCGCTTTGGTCAAGGAATTGATCTATCACATCGAAGAAGTGCGCCACCCCGCGCGCGCGGACTCGCTCAAATATTTCATCTACAACACCCTGCCCGGCACCACCAGCGCAGCCGGCGAAAAGGCCGCCTTCCTCAAACGCATCATCCTGGGCAGCGCCAGCGTCGAGGAAATCTCGACAGATTTCGCCTTCGAACTGCTCAGCCACATGAAAGGCGGCCCCTCGGTCGCGGTGCTGATCGATCTGGCGCTGGGCGATGATACGGCGATCGCGCAACAGGCGGCCGCAGTGCTCAAAACGCAGGTCTTCCTCTACGATGCCGACACCGAGCGGTTGGCGCAGGCCTATAAAGCGGGCAATCCGCTGGTCGCGGATATCCTTCAAAGCTATGCCAAGGCGGAATTTTTCACCAATCTGCCCGACATCGAGGAAGAGATCAAAGTCGTCACCTATATTGCCGGCGAAGGCGATATTTCGACCGATCTGCTCTCGCCCGGCAATCAGGCGCATTCGCGTTCGGACCGCGAATTGCACGGCCAATGCATGATTTCCCCCGAAGCGCAGGCCGAAATCACCGCGCTGAAAGAAAAGCACCCCGATGCCCGCGTCATGCTGATCGCGGAAAAAGGCACGATGGGGGTTGGCTCCTCGCGTATGTCGGGGGTCAATAATGTCGCCTTGTGGGCAGGCAAACAGGCCAGCCCCTATGTCCCGTTCGTCAATATCGCCCCGGTGGTTGCCGGGACCAATGGCATTTCGCCGATCTTCCTGACCACGGTCGGGGTGACAGGCGGGATCGGGATCGATCTGAAAAACTGGGTCAAGAAGACCGATGAAAACGGCAATGTCGAACTTGATGGCTATGGCGATCCGGTTCTGGAACAGGCCTATTCGGTGGCGACCGGCACGGTGTTGACCATCAACACCCGCGAGAAGAAGCTGTATAATGGCGATGAAGAGCTCGCCGATGTGTCGAGCGCATTNACCGCGCAAAAGGTCGAATTCATGAAGGCCGGCGGATCTTACGCNGTTGTGTTCGGCAAGAAATTGCAAACCTTTGCCGCCGCCACTTTGGGTCAGGAACTCAAATCGGCCTACGCCCCCTCGCGCGAGATTTCGCATGAGGGTCAGGGGCTGACCGCGGTGGAGAAGATTTTCAACCGCAATGCGGTGGGCACCACGCCGGGCAAGGTTTTGCATGCCGGGTCCGATGTCCGGGTCGAGGTCAATATTGTCGGGTCGCAGGACACGACCGGCCTGATGACCAGCCAGGAGCTCGAAGCCATGGCCGCCACCGTCATCTCGCCAATTGTCGATGGCGCGTATCAGTCGGGCTGTCACACCGCATCGGTGTGGGACAAAAAGGCCCAGACCAATATCCCCAAGCTGATGAGCTTCATGAACAAGTTCGGCCTCATCACGGCGCGCGATCCCGAGGGTCAATATCCGGCCATGACCGATGTGATCCACAAGGTTTTGAACGACATCACAATCGATGACCGCGCGATCATCGTTGGCGGCGACAGCCACACCCGCATGTCCAAGGGCGTGGC
>JABSPI010000222.1 GCA_013214365.1 Erythrobacter sp. | reverse complement strand
CGCCGGATCAAACAGGGCGGATCAATGCTGGTCGAGATTTACACCGGCCTTGCCTCGCGCGAGGCGGCGAGCCTGGCCGGGGACACGCGCAACCGGACCAAATTGCTGACCTATGCCGATCTCAACGCAGCGCTCGCCGCTTTGGGCAGCGCGCCGGTCGACAACGTCGGCGAGATTGACGACCATTCCTCCGATGCATTGCTAAGCGCGGCGTGGCTGCGCAAAGTGGCGCCAGAGGAAAAACGCTGGGAACCGCGCTGTCTCACCGCGCAAATCGCCTGGACCGAAGGGTGGACCTTTGGCGCATTTTAGGCGGGTTTGATCAGGCGGGTTTGAAGGGCATTTGCCCACGCGAGCGCTGATCCGCGCCTAGAAAGTGCGGTCGCGGCGCTCCTTCTTATACCCGGTCTGGCGCAGGTCTTCGAGCATCTCTTCACGCCGGCGATCGGTTTTGCTCATCGCTTTGGGGGTTGCAGCTTGCGCCGGGATCGGCGCGCCATCTTCGCCGCGGCGCACGCCCGATGGCACCCCGCCATCGATCAGACGCATCGTCTCGAAATTCTTCTCGCGCACAATATTGGGGAGCAGAAACGCATCGATAACCCACCACGGCAAGGTCACCACAAGGCCAAAGAAAGTCATCGTCAAAAGCAGCATCACAACGGCCGATTTGGTCCGCCCGGCGTAAAACCGGTGGATGCCCAGCGTCCCGAACAAAAACCACAAAAGATAGGCCACACCCATCGATTTGCGATTGGCCTCGAACGCCATTTGTTTGTCTAAAGTCGTCGTCATTCCCTCAGATCCCTTGCTGTTCTTTTGCCATGACGCTTCAGGCGCACGCTGGCAAGCGGGCAAGGTGGCCGTGATCGACAAAATGCCAACCGCGCTCGGTGAATAAAAAATTCGTCATTTTGCCGCTCAGACCATCTGGACGCGGCCGCACAATCCCGCTAGCGCGCCCTGACGCGAAACCCCGAAGCGATGCGCAATATCCGCATCCGGGGCGATAATGGGCCGGCTTAGCTCAGTTGGTAGAGCAGTTGATTTGTAATCATCAGGTCAGGGGTTCGACTCCTCTAGCCGGCACCATTTACCTCCCCCTCTCCGCCCCTTTCGCGGACCTTACCTTCGCAGTTTTCAGTAATCTCCGACATATCGCCGTGCGGCGTGACGGCGCTTGTGCGGCGCGCTAGGGTCGGGGCCGCCAGTCAGGCAGAAGAGGGGCCCGATGACCGATTATACATTCCTATCCGTCACCAAGGCAGACGGCATTGTCACCGTCCAGATCGCGCGCGAGGACAAGCGCAATGCGCTCAACCGCGAGCTGATGCACGAATTGACCGATGTCGCGCGCCGTTATCGCAGCGCCGCCAATGTGCGCGCGGTGATCTTGCGCGGGGCGGATACGTTCTTTTCCGCCGGCGCCGACCTCAATGCGTTTGGCGATTACACCGCCCATGATCCCACCTTGCTGGAAATGCGCGAAATGGTGCTGGCCGGGCC
>JABSPI010000221.1 GCA_013214365.1 Erythrobacter sp. | reverse complement strand
TCGTCGAGGCCGCGCCCGTCATCGCTCACCACGATCGAAATCGTATTGCCCGCCTGACGCGCGGCGATCGACAACAGACCGATTTCGCGCTTGCCTTGGGCAAGCCGCTGCGCGGGGATTTCAAAGCCGTGATCGATCGCATTGCGGATAATATGCGTGAGCGGATCGCGGATCATCTCGATCATTTCGCGGTCGAGTTCGACATCGCCGCCTTCAAGATCGATCATCACCTGCTTGCCCAGCTCGTTTGAGAGATCGCGGGCCAGACGCGGCAGCGCGGCAAACAGGGTCTCGATCCGCTGCATCCGCATCCGGGTGATGGCATCGCGGACATCGGACAAAATCGTGGTGAGGCGTTCAAACGGCCCGTCAATCGTGGGCTGTGTGCCCGCCTGACGCAGGCGATGGGCCAGATCATTGCGCGCCAGCACCATGTCCGACACGCCGCTCATCACCCGGTCGAGCAGATCAACCGGCAGCCGGATCGTGCGCAGCGCGGCGGGCGCGTCGGGCTTGGCCGTTTTGGGCGCGCTCTCGCCGGGTTCGCCTGTATCGCTGGCCAAGCCGTCCGAGGGGGCGGATGCGTCTGTGAAAAATTCGTGATCAAACGATGACCCTTCGCCTGTGGGGGCTTGCGCGCCCTGATCCAAGGCGGCGATCAAGGCCTCATCCCCGCCTTCGGGGAAGGGTTCATCGGCTTCGATGGCATCGACCATTTGCACAATCCGGTCGATAATGGCGAGCACCGCACTGACCAGATCGCTGTCGGGCTCGCGCCGGCCGGCGCGGCAATCGGCGAGCGCATCCTCAGCGGCGTGGCTGAGGCTGGCGAGGCGGGGGAAATCGAAAAAGCCGCAATTGCCCTTCACTGTGTGGACAAAGCGGAAGATGGTGTCGATCCGCGCACGATCAGCCGGATCGGCTTCCCAGGCGATAATCTCGCCCTCGCTTGCCTCCAGCATCTCTCTTGTTTCTGCGACGAAGTCAGCCAGCAGATCATCCATAAAGCGCGCGCCCCTGTTTCGACTGTCCCCCTCTATGGCGATGGATGGTTAACGAAGGCCTACCAAGGGGCTGCGCGCCAAGCGCTCGGGCAACGCGCTGGCAGGGCTCGGGCAGGACTCGGGCAGGGCTGCGATGGGAGGCAAGGGTGGGGGGATGGAGGGATGCGATGCTGGGACGGGTGGCGGATCGCCTGCGCGCCTGCGCTCTTAGCCGCCTGCCCGCTTGGCTTTAGCCCGCATCGGGCGCACGGCGTTTGAGCACCCAATAGATCAACACAGCCCCGCTCAATCCGCCAAACAGATTGGCGGCCAGTTCCGCTGAATAAATCGCCGCCGATCCCCAGCTGGCCACCAAAAGCCATGCCGCCGGCAACATCACCCCGAAAACCCGCAGCGCCGATTGCCACAAAGCATAGGGCGCCTTGTCGACCGCATTGAGGATGCCATTGGCGATGATCAACACGCCAAATCCGGCATAGCCCCAGGCCGCAATGTGCAAATAGAGCGAAAATTGCGCAACCACTGCGGGGTCATCGGTGAACATCACCGCAAACCATTGTCCCCCTGCGACCATCGCTGCGGCGATGCCCAAACCCCAGATTATGCAAAA
>JABSPI010000220.1 GCA_013214365.1 Erythrobacter sp. | reverse complement strand
CGCATCGTCACCGAGGCTAGGGTTCAAAACGCTTCGGGCTCATTCTTTTCGCAAAAAAAGAATTGCAGCAACAAATTGATCTTTGCAGCAAAAATGACAGGATCTGGCGCTTCAAACATTTTAGACGGCAATGCGGCGAGCTCAAAGAGCTCCAAAAGGATGCCAAAAGAGCTTCCAGGATCATGTGGAAATGCTTATAAAACCTTGTGTTTCTGTGACATTCCATGAGTTTTGTGGTGTCAGAAACTAAAGATTTTGTGCCAAGTAGTGTAAGACCATGTGTTTCTTCAGTTTTCGGAGGTTCCAATGGGCGGTATTCCTGCCAGCAAACCAGGGAATGCCAGAATCTGGATTCTCATGAAAATGATTTTTTGAGCAAAATGAGCTCAGAATCTTCATTTTTTTGAACTCGGGGGTTCAGAGCAGTTGAACCCCAACCGAGGCACGCTCGCAGCAGCGACAGCGCGCACTCCGTCGCGTCGGCGCGCTCCGCCTGCTGCAGCACGTCTGGTTGGTGGTCACGGAGTGCATCGCGAACGTCATCGGGAGCGACTGTCGTCTCGTCGCCGTGCTGCATGGCGTCGGCGAGGCGGCACACCGCCGCTCCGACCGGNGTCGCGTCGAGGACCACGTCCGTCGACGCGAGGTGGTGGGCGAGCGCGACTGCGACGTGAAGGGGTTGGTTGAGGGTACTGTCGTCCGGCGAGGCTATGCCGCGGTGCAGCCGGTCGCGGACGGCGCANGGCGCGTCGGAGCCGCCCCCGCGCGGCCCGCNCGCCAGGGACGGGAGCACATCGGCTATACGGGCTGGCACACCGAAGTCCGGGACGGCGGACGGGCGGTGGCGCAGCGCGGCGAGATCTGCCCGCCAAGCGAGCGGCGGGCCGCTGCGCAGCGACACAGGGTCGACCTCCCAGACTGGGGGGAGCGCGCAGGACGCCTCCCTGGAGAGGTGGCGCCTGGTCGCGGCGGTCATCGCCTCCGCGTCGGCGATGAGGCCGGCGCGCTCAGCCAACGCGGGGGACAAGGCGAGCTGCTCCCCCACTCCCTCGGCCCGCCTCGCCGCGCCTGCGGAGCATGGTGTAAAGTGTGAAATCCTCATAATATATAATATGAAAACCTTTATGAAAATTTCTACGCGGCTGGGGAACTCGAAAAAGCTTTTCCGCTGCCGCACAGATCCCCTTGGAAATCATTAAATCGTGGAAACCATTGGTTGGACTTCACTTTGCGCGTTCCAGAGAGCACTGATTCCAGAAAACTCCTTGGAAACTACTGGTATTCAGGGGTAATCTTAAATTAAATTCGACCCCGTGGGGGTGGGTCCCCCCGCGCGCGGCGCGCGAGACCCCCGCCCCCCCCTCGTGCGTGCGTACGAAAAAAATAATTATTAAAAATAAATAAAAAAAATAATGGCATGTTGTTAACATATAATATGTCATCAAATATTAATAATATGCCATTTTGATTTATTATTATTTTTTAATTTTAATTTTTCCTTTTGATGACCAATCCAGGCCGCCGGCGGAGCCTGGAACCTGAATTACCTAGCCTGGCGGGCCCTCTGGAGGGCCGGAGGGCCCGCCGGAGGCCGGAGGGCCCGCTGGGGTGTGTGAAAACACAAGGTTTTATAAGGGTTTTGGCTTATCTATATACCATATAATCAGCATTTTGATTTTTTATTATTTTTTAATTTTAATTTCTTTCATTCACATGGGCCAATTTGGACCATTTGGATCAATTT
>JABSPI010000022.1 GCA_013214365.1 Erythrobacter sp. | reverse complement strand
ACCTGTATACATGAAACATTACAAGAAGGGTAGAGACAAAAAAGTCGTAATAATAAGGATGAAAATGAGCAAAATGCAGCCCTGTGTCACAGGTTGCCAAGAGATCATCACATACACCCACAGGTGTCACCAGGATGATTTCAAAGCTGGCGAATGCCGGCGGGACTACATCGGATCAAGGTGGTTCGAACCCACCCCTGGGCTTGCTCAGGAAGTCTCGCCAAAACCTTGTCGCCAGTTCACAGTGAGTAACGAAGAAGGAGGTCATCATGACCGAGGCGCTTTACGAATACACTCCCGTCAAAGGCGGGGCGCCGATCAAATCGTGGACCCGGGACGTGCCCGTGGACGAAAAGGCAAAGGAACAGCTCGCGCTCGCCGCAAAGCTACCCTTTATCTACAAGCACGTGGCCGCCATGCCCGACGTTCACGTCGGGATCGGCGCGACCGTGGGTTCGGTTATCCCGACCAAGGGTGCGGTGATCCCGGCGGCTGTTGGCGTCGACATCGGCTGCGGCATGATGGCCGCGCGGACCTCGCTTATGGCGAGCGATCTGCCCGACAACCTTGCCGGTATCCGGTCCGCGATCGAAGCGGCGGTGCCGCATGGCCGGTCGGTTGGCCGGGGCAAGCGGGACCGGGGCGCCTGGGGAGATCCTCCGGCCTCGGTGATCGAAGCCTGGGCTTCGCTCAAGGCGCGGTTTGACGCGCTCTGCGAGAAGTATCCGCGGCTCAAGAACACCAACAACGTCCTGCATCTCGGGACGCTGGGGACGGGCAACCACTTTGTGGAAGTCTGCCTCGACACCGAGCAGCGGGTGTGGGTGATGCTTCACTCAGGCTCGCGGGGCGTGGGCAACGCGATCGGCCGCTTCTTCATTGAACTGGCTAAGAAGGACATGCGGCAATGGCATATCAACCTGCCCGACGAAGACCTTGCGTACTTCCCGGAAGGGACGGAGCACTTTGACGACTATGTCGAAGCGGTCGAGTGGGCGCAGGACTTTGCCTTCCTCAACCGGCGGGTGATGATGACACACGCGCTTGACGCGCTGCGGTCGCAAATCGCCAAGCCGTTCGAGGCCGAATGCGAAGCGGTGAACTGCCATCACAACTATGTGACGCGCGAAAACCACTTTGGCGAAAACGTGCTGGTGACCCGGAAGGGTGCGGTGCGGGCGGCGAAGGGCACGCTGGGCATCATCCCGGGCTCGATGGGAGCGAAAAGCTTCATCGTGCGGGGTCTGGGCAACGCGGACAGTTTTGAAAGCTGCTCGCACGGCGCAGGCCGCGTGATGAGCCGGACCCAGGCGAAGAAGCTGGTGTCGCTCGACGAGCACATCGCGGACACCGCCGGGGTGGAATGCCGGAAGGACGAAGGCGTGATTGATGAAACGCCCAAGGCCTACAAGCCGATCGACAAGGTGATGGCCGCGCAGGCCGACCTTGTTGAGATCGTCCATACGCTCAAGCAGGTGGTGTGCGTGAAGGGGTAAATCCTTTCGCGGGCATCACCTGCCCATCATTTCGAAGTACAAGCCCAATGTCAGACTCAGTTTCCATTGACCCTGTTGTCAGGGCCGAAATCGACAGCCGTCTCGCGAAAGTCGCGAGCGAGGAAGGCGTGCGCTATTTGATGGCGGTGGAGTCTGGCTCGCGGGCATGGGGATTTCCATCGCCTGACAGCGACTACGATGTGCGCTTTCTCTATGTCCGGCCCCGGCGCGACTACCTTGCGCTGGGAAAGATGCGCGATGTCATTGAACGCCCGATTGTCGACGAGATTGATCTGAGCGGATGGGATGTTCGCAAAGCGCTTGGCCTGATGCTCAAGCACAACGCGGTCGTGTCCGAGTGGATTGAAAGCCCGATCCGCTACCTCGCGGATGATCCCATCATCTCCGAAATCGCCGCTTTGGCCAATCGCCATTTCAACCCGCGCGGCTATGCGCGGCATTATGCGAGCCTTGGCAAAGGCACGGTCGCGCGTTGGTTTGAGGATGGCGAAGAAATTCCGGTTAAGCGGTATTTCTACGCCCTAAGGCCTGCGTTCTCGATCCGCGCCTTGCGCGCCAATCCCGATCAACGCCCGCCCATGGAAATGCAGGCGTTAATGGAAGCGTGCGATCTGCCACCTTCCTTGGTCAAACAAGTGCAAGAGCTTATCGCTCTGAAAGCAACGACGAAGGAAAAAGGCAACGCGGCGCGAAGGCCCGAACTCGAACAACTGGTCCACACCGAACTGGCGCGCGCAGATGACGTGCCCGAACGGTTGGATCCCGACAGTTTCAAACAGGAAGCGGAAGACCTCTTCCTCAAATTGGTAGACCCATAATGATCACTATCGATGGCTCTAAAGGCGAAGGCGGAGGGCAGGTGCTGCGGTATGCAGCGGGCCTTTCGCTCATCACCGGAGAGCCTTTCACTATTGAGAACATCCGCGGTGGCCGGAAAAAACCGGGCATGATGCGCCAGCACGTGACCGCGCTCGAAGCGGCGTGCGCGATCGGAAACGCGGAAGCCAGCGGCCTTGCCGTTGGGTCTGATACGCTGACGTTTCGGCCTGGTGCCGTGACGCCGGGCGAATACCACTTTGCCGTGGGCACAGCGGGCAGCACCGGAATGGTCCTTCAGGCCATTCTCGGGCCGCTGATGCTCGCCGATGGCCCGTCCAAAGTGGTGATCGAAGGGGGAACCCATGCGAGTTTCGCACCGCCCTTCGAATTCACCGCGAACACCCTTTTGCCATTGCTGTCACAAATGGGCCCGAAGGTTACCGCGACGCTTGAGCGGCACGGCTTTTATCCGCGTGGCGGAGGCCGGATCGCAGTCGAGTTCGAGCCCGCCGGCTTGCGCCCTGTGGACTTTATTGAGCGTGGAGAGCTGTTGGCGACCTCGGCTGAGGCCCTGGTGGCCGGCATCCCGTTCGACGTGGCCGATCGCGAGCTCAAGACGGCCCACAAGGTGCTCACCGATTGGCCGGACGAAGCCTTTGGCCCGGTCCAACTGCCCGCTGAGCATGGCCCCGGAAACGCGCTTTTGCTCACCGCTCAGTTTGATCGGGTGACCGAAGTCGTCTCAGGCATTGGTCAGGTGGGTGTGACCGCCGAGAAGGTCGGCAAAACAACGGCCAAGCGAATGGCAGGTTATCTTGCAAGCGGCGCCTTTGCCGGGCCGTATCTGCAGGATCAGCTCCTGCTTCCCTTCGCGCTCGCCGGGGGAGGGGCGTTCACGACCGTGAAAATCAGCGAACACTCGCGCACCGCGATGGAACTGATCGAGCGGTTCACCGGAACCTCTTTCCGCGTCAGCGCAGGCCCAGCCAAAAGCCAACGGATCGAAGTCGTACGCTAACGGCCGAGACTGGGTCGATAGCCGAACGACGGGATTTGGTAGGCGAACTCAGAAACAGTCGCCCGTCACCGCCCGTCATATTCGCGCTGAATAGCCGCCGGATCGGTGATCCCGCTGGCGATCAACAATTGCAAAAGGATGCGCGCTTTGGGGGGTCCAAGCGCGCGCGCGGCGGCGAAGCGATTGGCGTCATCCTCCGGCTCGCGGTCGACCAGCCCCTCGGCCAGGCGGCTCGATCGCACCACCACAATCCCCTCTGCTGCTAATCCGGCCAGCATCTGGCGCACCGCATCGGGCATATTGCCCTCGCCCAGCCCCGCAACCACAATGCCGCGCGTGCCGCTATGGACCAGCCGGTCGACATAATCGGGCGTCATGCCGGCATGGACATAGAGGATCGCGACGTCGGGCAGATCGGGTGAGAAGGCAAACCGCGCCGGTTCATCCAGCCGCCATGGCGCGCCAAACCATTCAAGCGCAGACGGCGTGACCAAAGCAATGGCAGGGCGCGGGAAACCGTCAAACGCATCAACCCCGCGGGTGCGCGCCTTTCGCACATCGCGCGCGGCGATCACCTTGTCGCCCATCACCACCATCACTCCGCGCCCGGCCGCATCGGGCGCGCGCATCACTTGCAATGCATTGGCAAAGTTTCGCAGGCCATCATAGCCCACCGCATCAGCCGGCCGCATCGCCCCGACAAACACAACCGGTTTGTGCGTGGGCAAAGTGAGGTCGAACAAAAACGCGGTTTCCTCCACNCTGTCGGTGCCATGGGTGATGATCACCCCGTCGCAATCGGGGTCCGCCATCGCGGCCAAGGTTTCAGCATGCAGCGCGGCCCAAATGGCGCTCGACATATCCTCTGATCCGATATTGGCGATCTGTTGCCCGCGCAATTGCGCCGGAATTCCCAAATCGGCCACTTTGGCGAGCAATTCATCAATGCCCAATTGGCCCGGACGATAATCATGGCGCACCGCATCGCCGGCCGTGCCAGCGATTGTGCCTCCGGTGGCGAGAACAAGAATTTTGGGTCGGTTCATGGCGCGGATGTAGCCGCGCATAGACTTTGAGGCCATATAGCAATTGATTTTGAAGTTTTAGGCGCTAGATAGCGCTCTCCCGATGCGCTTTGGCGATTCTGCCGCGCATGGGCCAGTGGGGCGATTAGCTCAGTTGGTAGAGCATCTCGTTTACACCGAGAGGGTCGGCAGTTCGAGCCTGTCATCGCCCACCACCCACTTCATCCGATCAAAGCTTGCAACCATATGGCGCGCAAGCCGAATTTTGCTTGGCGACGAGGATCGCTTGCGGCAAAGCACAAGGCTATGGAGCGTTTCTCGATCGCTATTGCCGGATGCGGCCCCGCAGGCCTTGCGGCCGCGATTATGCTCAATCAGCAAGGCCACGAAGTCGTCATTTATGATCGGTTTGATGAGCCAGGCCCGGTTGGTTCAGGTCTGATGATCCAGCCAAGCGGGCTGGCGGTGCTGGATCGGCTTGGCCTTGCGGGTGAAACACTGGCGCGCGGGGCGAGGATAGACGCGCTCGAAGGGATCGAGGCCGGCGGTCGCAAGGTGCTTGATGCGCCCTATCACCGTCTTGGCGTGCGCGGTGCCTGCGGCATTGGCATTCACCGCGCGAGCCTGTTCGAAATACTGCACGAGGCGGCCACTGCGCGTGGCATTCACATCAAAACCGGACATCGGGTAACCGGCAGCATGCTCGCACCAGGCGGCCGGCGCATCACCTTTGCATCTCGCGACCCGTCGCGGGCCTATGATCTGCTTGTCGATGCAAGCGGTTGGCAAAGCGTGTTTGATCCTGCCAATCAAGATCTCGAAACAAGCATGCTTGAATTCGGCGCGCTATGGGCCAGCGTGCCGCTGGAACCGAGCGATCCTTTTGCTGGCAACCTGCTCGAACAACGCTATCGCAAGGCCGCGCAAATGGTGGGCGTGCTTCCCATCGGTACACGCAAGGGTTCGGCGCAAAAAGAGGCGGCTTTCTTCTGGTCGCTCAAACGGTCGCAATATGCAGCATAGCGCGAGACACCGCTCGATGACTGGAAGAACGAAGTGCTCGCGTTGTGGCCCGATACGCGGGTCATACTCGACCGGATCACCAACCGCGACCAGCTGACCTTCGCGCAATATGCGCATCGCACAACACAACGTTTGGTGGATGATCGTTTCATCGCCATCGGCGATGCATGGCATTCGGCCAGTCCGCAGCTGGGCCAGGGGGCCAATATGGCCCTGCTCGACGCTTGGAGCCTCTCACGCGGGCTGGAGGAAGGGCGCACTCTGGCGGAGGGATTGCGTCTTGCGACAAGCTGGCGGCGCGACCACGTGGGGCTCTACCAATGGGTCACGGCGCTCTTCACACCTCTTTATCAATCCGACAAAGCTTGGCATGCAGCGCTGCGCGACCATTTGCTTGCGCCTGTTTCCGGCATATGGCCCGCCGCGCAAATTCAGGCGCAATTGATGAGCGGACTGTTCGGGTTTCCGCTCGCCCCGTTGGGCCTCAACCTGCCCGATTACGAGGCGCTGCTTGCGTCCTCTAGTTCAGCGAGCTCTTCTACCATGAGCGCGATCGCTTCTTCGCTGTCCCATTCATAGCCGCCCGCAACCCGCAAAATCTCGCGCCCCTCGGCATCGAACAGCACTGTCAACGGCAAGCCGCCAACATCCGAAAGCGCCACCGCCAGATCGTTTTGCGGGTCGAGCCATTGCTCCAGATGGGTGAAATTGCGCGCGGCAAAAAATGGCGCGACCACCTCTGCCCCGCGCGCATCCTGGCTGATGGTGAGCACTTTGAGGCGCCCCTCCATCTGCTGCGCCAGATTGTCGAGCGCGGGCATTTCCACCACGCATGGCGCGCACCATGTCGCCCACAAATTGACCAGAACCGGTTGATCAAGCGTGGCCAGATCAATTTGCGTACCATCCGGATCGGCGAAGCTGAGCGGGGGCAATTGGGTGCCGGCAAAGGCGCGCACCACCTGGCCGGGCAATTGCGGCGGGGGTGAACTATCAGCCGTGTTAGCAGCGCTTTCTTGCGCCGCGTCGCCCGCGCCCCTATCGCAGCCCGCAAGCGCCAATGCGCCCGCCAAACACATACCAGCCCAACCAGCGACAGAACGAAACATGCACGACTCCAAAAACCAGTCCAACGACCCCACCAATACGATGTGGGGCGGTCGGTTCGCACAAGGGCCTAGCGCGATCATGCGCGAAATCAATGCCTCTATTCCGTTCGACAAGGCATTGTGGCGCGAAGATATCCGCGCTTCCAAAGCGCATGTCGCAATGTTGGGCGCGCAAGGGATCGTGACACCCGAGGATGCGCGCGCAATCACGGATGGCCTCGACCAGATCGCCGCCGAATATGAACGCGACGGCGTGCCTGAAAATTGGGATCTGGAAGACATCCACATGACGGTTGAGGCGCGGCTGACCGAATTGATCGGGCCGGTCGCAGGGCGGTTGCACACCGCGCGCAGCCGCAACGATCAGGTCGCCACCGATTTCAAACTGTGGGTCCGCCGCGCCAATGCCCGGGCTCTGGCCGCGCTCAGCGCGGTGCGCGCCGCTTTGGTCGAACGCGCCGATGAACACGCCGCAACGATCATGCCCGGCTTCACCCATTTGCAAACCGCACAGCCGGTCACTTTGGGCCACCATTTGATGGCTTATTACGAAATGCTGACCCGCGATGCGGCGCGCTTTACCGCGGCGCAAGACCGGATCGATGAATGTCCGCTGGGCTCTGCTGCGCTTGCGGGGACGGGTTTTCCGATCGACCGCGAGGCAACCGCCCATGCGCTCGATTTCAGCGCGCCCACGCGCAATTCGCTCGATGCGGTATCGGATCGTGATTTCGCGCTCGATTACCTGATGGCGGCGAGCCAATGCGCGATCCACCTCTCGCGCCTTGCCGAAGAGCTGATCTTGTGGGCCAGCCAACCTTTTGGATTTGCATCATTGCCCGATCAATTGTCGACCGGGTCATCCATCATGCCGCAAAAACGCAACCCCGACGCGGCCGAATTGGTGCGCGGGCATAGCGGGCGGATTGTGGGGGCGTGCACATCCTTGATGATCACGATGAAGGGCCTGCCGCTGGCCTATTCGAAAGATATGCAGGACGACAAACCGCCCGTATTTGAGGCGGCCTCTTTGTTCGATTTGTCGTTGGCCGCGATGTTGGGGATGATTGCGCAAACCACGTTCAAGCCTGAAAAAATGCGCGCCGCCGCCGCTGCAGGCCACGCCACCGCGACTGATCTGGCCGATTGGCTGGTGCGCGCGGCCGATATTCCGTTCCGCGAGGCGCATCACATCACCGGCGAGGCGGTCAAGCTGGCTGATAACAAATCGTGCGCGCTCGAAGAATTGGCGCTGGCCGATTTGCAGGCGATCGATCCGCGAATTGATGAGCGGGTGTTTGGCGCGCTCTCGATCGAGGCATCGGTGGCAAGCCGGGCATCCTATGGCGGGACCGCGCCCGATCAGGTACAAAGCCGCGTGGCCGAGGCGCGCGCGCGTCTCGCGCAGGAAGCAGGAGCGACAAAGTGACGCATGTGACCGGCAAAATTGCACTGCGGATGGGCGCGGGCGCGCTGTGCCTTGTGGCCTTGGCGGGATGCGGGGCGCGCACCGCGCTCGAACCGGCGCCCGGGAACAGTGCGCCGCCTCCCCCGTTTGGAACCACGCAAAGCCCCGATCCCGATCAGCTGCTCGAGCCCGAAGCGCTCGCCGCACCTGAGCGCAGCGTGGAATTGCGCCGCCGTTCGGAAGAACGCGAAGACGACCCCTTCGACCTGCCCCCTGAATAGAGACCGCCGCTTTCCCATGGACCATTTCGACATCAAAGACGGCGTTATGCACGCCGAGGACATTGCCCTGCCCCAGATCGCCGAGGCGGTGGGAACCCCGGTCTATGTCTATTCGCGCGCAACCCTTGAACGCCATGCCCGCGTGTTTCGCGATGCTTTGGACGCGGTGCCTGACAAGCTGATCGCGTTTGCGGTCAAAGCCAATCCCAACCTCGCCGTGCTCAAAGTGTTGCAAGGCCAAGGATATGGCGCCGATGTGGTTTCGGTGGGCGAAATGCGGCGCGCTTTGGCCGCGGGTATCACACCGGACAAAATCGTCTTCTCTGGCGTTGGCAAAACCCGCGATGAATTGAACGCCGCGCTCGATGCGCAGATCGGCCAGTTCAATATTGAAAGCGAGGAAGAGGGCCTTGAGCTTGCAGAATTGGCCGAGGCCAAGGGGGTTGAGGCGCGCTGCGCTTTGCGGATCAATCCCGATGTGGACGCCGGCACGCATGACAAGATTTCAACCGGCAAAGCCGACAACAAATTCGGCGTCCCGATCAGCGAGGCTGGCCAGATTTTTGGCAATCTGGCGGACCGGCCCGGCGTGCAATTGCGCGGTGTGGCGGTGCATATTGGCAGCCAGCTGGGCGATCTGGCGCCGTTGGAGCGGGCGTTTGAAAAGCTGGGCGAATTGGTGCGCGCATTGCGCGGCGCGGGGCACACGATCACTCATGTGGATTTGGGCGGCGGTTTGGGCGTGCCTTATCGCAAGGGCGAAAGCCTTCCCTCGCCGGCGCAATATGGCGAAATGGTTGCGCGGGTGACAAAGGATTGGGGCGTGTCGCTGATCTTTGAACCGGGGCGTGTGATTGCGGGCAATGCCGGGGTCTTGCTGACCCGGGTGGTGCGGGTGAAGCGCGGGATCAACGATCCGTTTGTGATTGTCGATGCGGCGATGAACGATTTGGCGCGCCCGGCGCTTTATGGCGCCTATCACGATTTTGCCGCGGTTGCGCCCAATGGCGCGGATATGACCGCCAATATTGTCGGACCGATTTGCGAGACCGGCGATACGTTCGCAATGGGCCGGGTGTGCGATCAATTGGTCGCCGGCGATCTGGCGGTGTTCCGGACCGCAGGCGCCTATGGCGCGACGATGGCATCCTCCTACAATTCGCGCGGGTTTATCGCCGAGGTTTTGGTCGATGGGGACAAATCGGCGGTGGTGGCAGACCGGATTGATGCCGGATCCATCATGGATGCCGAACGCGTGCCGGATTGGCTCGAATGAGCGAGCTTGCGAGCCTGCCTTTGTTTCACCAGATTGCCGGGCAAAGTGTGCTGGTGCTGGGCGAAGGAGAGGCGGCCGAGCCCAAGCGCCGCTTGGTCGAGCGCGCCGGCGGGATCATTGTCGATGATCAGCGCTGCGCAATTGATGAAGGGGTGCGGATCGCCTTTGTCGCTTATGACGACGAAAAAGCGTGCGAGGTGGCCGCGATCAACCTGCGCTGTGCCGGAATGTTGGTCAATGTCGTCGATCGCCCGGATCTGTGCGATTTCACCACGCCCAGCCTGCTTAACCGTGATCCGCTGCTGATTGCGGTGGGCACTGGCGGGGCGTCTGCCGGGCTGGCCAAGCATATACGGTTGCGTCTGGAGCGGGTTTTGCCCGCCAGTTTGGGACAATTGGCGCGCGCCCTGTTTGCCGCGCGGCCGCAATTGCGGGCGCGTTTCCCGGATGGTGGGGATCGCCGCCGCGCGCTCGACACGGCTCTTCGCCAAGGCGGCGCGCTCGACCCGCTCGAACCCGGGGCGCACGAACGGGTGGATGACTGGCTCGCCGATCCGGACCGCACACCGCCCCCCGCAACCCAACAGATAAATCTGCGCAGCGCAGACCCCGACGATTTGACTGTGCGCGAGGCGCGGTGGTTGGGCGAGGCGGAAAGAGTGTGGATTGATGGTGCGGTGCCCGAGGCGATCCTCGCCCGCGCGCGCGCCGATGCACAGCGCCTGCCAATGCCCCCCGCTTCGCCCTCAAAAGCGGCCGCGCCCTCGGTGGCTGCGGCGCCCTCCCCCCAAAAGGGCGGCGCCGCCATGTCGGGGGGGATGGCGGCGCCTAAGGCGGGCTTGGGGGGAACCCATATGGAGAGTGAGACAGGCGGGTTGAGCGTGATATTACGCTGGCGCCCGCGCGCCTCAGACCAAGATTAACGTCACGCCGCTTGCTGCAAGAGCGGCATTTCCACCTCAGCGAAATAGCGCGACATGGCTTGCGAGGATTGCTCGCTCAACGCGATGAAGGCGCGGCGACGATCGGAGGGATCGGCCACCCGCACAAACACGCCGGTGTCGACCAATTGCTTGATCCAGCGCAGCGCCGTGGTCGCGGGCACCTCAGCCGCAATGCACAAGGATGTGACCGAGACCTGGCTGCGTTCCGCTTTGGCGGCGGTGAGGTCAAGCAGCATGTCCCACGCCGGATCAGCGAACAATTCGCCGTCAAAAAATTTGGAGCGCGCCTGACGGGTGGAGATAATCCGCCGCACCAATTGCGGGTCGGGCAGCGGCGGCTGGTTGGAATTGAGCATGGCCCCACCCGGCGCATTATTGGATGCAACCGAGAGCGAGGCCCCATCTGTATTGGCACCTGCACTGGCACCAGCACTGGAACCGGCCGGATTGGCGTGCGCGCGCAAGGCGGCATGGGCGGTCTCGCTGTCACCAGTGAGGCCTTGCAGCTGGCTCGCAATCGCTTCGACCTGGCGCGAGAAGTGGAGCAGGTTGAGCCGGTCATCATCGGTCATTTCGCGCACCCGTGATGTGCCCAGATCCGCCAACACCCGGCCCACCGCCACAATCCGGTCCGCCCGGCTGGGTTGAACAAGGATTTGCGGATCGGATTGATCGAGCGCAGCAAACACCGCATCGAGCGCATCGATCGAAGTGGTCACAATCAATTTCGCACCCGCTTGGGCAACGCGCATATCAAGCCGCATCAGCGCCGCCAGCGTGTTGCCCGCCAGCACCGGACAATCCACCATAACCACATCGCCAAGCAAGCTCACCGGACCATCGAGCAGGTCGGACATCGGGCCGCCATCGATTGTCTGGAAACCGGCGCCGGCCAAATCTTCGGCATATTCAGAGCGGGTCAGATCGCGATCGGCATAGATCGCCACACGGGCAGGCAAACCGCCCCCACCTTCCACCGCGCCATAAGCGAAATCATCGGTTGAATTTTGTGTATCGGTATAAAGCTGAGTCATCGAATTACCCCCTATTGCATAAGAACGAGAGTAGAACAAAATAGGATCATATCAAGATTTTTGCTCCAAAATGGAGGTATTCGCAGCGCGATTGAACCTTTCACGGCAACCAAGCGACCACTCTAGGGAAGCTTAGAGAAAGACAGTGAAGACACACGCCGCCCCTTTGTCGACCGCCGATCCGGCCGTGCTATTTGACGAAATGTTGGTCGTCATGGCGCAGCGCGGGGACCGGCGCGCCGCCGAGCAGCTTTACCGCCGCTGGGCGCCGCGTCTGGCGCGGGCGGCACGGCGTTATTGCACGGGCAGCACAGTGGCGCCCGAAATGGCGCAGGACGCGGCGCAGGACCTCGCGCAGGAATGCTGGCTGGCGATCTGGAAAGGGTTGCCGGGCCTGCGCACGCCGGGCCGGTTTCGCAGCTATGCCTTCGCGGTGCTGCACCGGCGCGGGGCCGATCATTTGCGCCGCGTGATCCGCGACCGCGATGTGGTGGCGGATGAACCGCCACAAACGCTCAATCAAGAGGCCGATGAAAGCCTCGCCGAACCGGGCGAGCGCAG
This sequence comes from Erythrobacter sp., assembly GCA_013214365.1. Classification (GTDB taxonomy): domain Bacteria; phylum Pseudomonadota; class Alphaproteobacteria; order Sphingomonadales; family Sphingomonadaceae; genus Erythrobacter. The sequence continues at coordinate 351 of JABSPI010000022.1, read as the reverse complement.
CGCAATCGCTGAGGCCTTTTCGCGCCTGCCCCCTGATCAGGCTTTGGCCGCACATCTCTATTTTATCGAAGGGCTCACTCTGGCTGAAATCGCGCAGGTTCAGCGCACCGCGCTGGGCACAGCCAAGAGCCGTTTGTTTCACGCAAGGCGCCGGTTGAAAGCCGCGCTCGACCCCAATTTTGAAGGAGACATCCAATGACCACACATGACGAGCGTATTGCCACCGCTTTGGACCAAGACGACCAGGCTTTCCTCGCCAGCCTCGAAACCGATCGCGGCATGTTCGAACAATTGGGCGGCACTATGACAGGGCCGCTGGGCGCTTGGGCCAGATTTGGCTTTGTTGTCGCG
>JABSPI010000219.1 GCA_013214365.1 Erythrobacter sp. | reverse complement strand
TACCGGTTCACCCGGCCCAAAATGCGCCAATTGTGCAAAATGCTCGACGCCATCGATGAAGATGGCCGCATGGCCGGCGAACCGGGCCTGGCGGTGCTGGTGGTGCGTCAATCGGACGGATTGCCGGGTCAGGGATGGTTCGTGGCGCGTTCGCATTGGGCCCCGGATGAAACCGAGGGATGGCCGCTGGATTGGGAAGGGGCCGAGGCGCGGGCCTATATTAAAGCTAGGCAGGAGGAGGCATTTCGCTATTGGGAGGTGGTATGACACCTGCTGATATCGAACTCGCCAACCGGCTGGCTGATGAAGCCGGCTCGGTTATCCGCCCACTGTTTCGCGGCGATTGGACGGCCGAGACCAAGGAAGACAATTCCGCGGTCACCGAAGCCGATCGCGGCGCCGAAGCGGTGATGCGCAAAATCCTNGAAGATGAACGCCCCGNTGATGGCATTATCGGCGAGGAATATGGCCGCACCAATGAAGGCGCNGGGCGGCAATGGGTGCTCGATCCGATCGATGGCACGCAAAGCTTTGTCGCAGGCCGCCCGATATTCGGCACGCTGATCGCGTTGATGCAGGATGGCTGGCCGGTTCTGGGCATTATCGATCAACCGATTTTGGGCGAACGCTGGGTCGGTCGGATCGGCGAGGGCACGACCTTCAACGGCAAGCCGATCAAGACGCGGCCCTGCCCTGCGGTCGACGGGATGAGCCTTGCCACCACATCCCCGCATTGCTTTGACGCGGACGAATCCGATGCCTGGCTCAACCTTGTGGTCAACGCCTATCCCAAGCGGCCCTATCCGGTTTATGGCGGCGATTGTTACAATTANGGCCTGCTTGCAAGCGGGCATCTCGACTGCGTGATGGAGGCGGGGCTCAAATTGCACGACTATGCCGCGCTGGTTCCCGTGGTTGAGGGCGCGGGCGGTGTGATGAGCGATTGGCAGGGCAACCCCCTCGATGCCGAGAGCGATGGAACCGTGATTGCGCTGGGCGATCCGGCGCGGATCGAAGATGTGCTGGCGGCGATGGGTTCGAGCGAACTTGCGCCCAATATCCGCGAATCGAGCAATAGCTCGATCCTTCCAAGTTCAGGCGGCTTTAGCTTTCCCCTCGGTAACAATGAGTGATCGTGTAAAGCCCATAGGCCGTCTATCCTGAGCATGCTTCAGGATCGCCTCGTGAGTATGAAGGCTGCTTCGCGATGGAGGGGTGCTTGCCGAAGCTGCGATCGAACAGTTCGGACCTTGAAACGATGAAACCAACCCACCTGTTTTTCTACGGTACTTTGCGCGAAGGGGTGGGCGATTGGCCGTTTCTGACAGGGTTGGGCCTTGGCGCTGAGGCGACCACGCAAGGCGCGCTTTATGCGATCCCGCATAAAGGGGGCTGGCGCGCCGCTTTGTTCCCGACACAGGCGCGCTTTGCCGCCAATGTGGTGGGCACCTTGCATGAGGCCGGCGAGGTGGACCTTGCCGCGATCGATGCCTTTGCAACCGGCGCTTATGCAACCGGCGATTTTGTTCGGCAATTGGTCGAGGTGGATGGCTGGTCAGGTGCAGGCGACATGGCCGACACCTATATCTGGAGCGGCGATTTGCCCGACGGGGCCGAGCCGATTGGGCACGGTGATTTTGCCCGTTGGCTCGAAGAAACCGGGCGCCGCCCTGCCTGATGCGGCGGGAGGGTGTGCACGCATTGGGATCGTTTGATTGAAACGGTCGTGGTTTGGCCTCGCAACGGTGCCCTCGATATGCGGGTTTGCGGTGCAAATCGCTTGCCTTTCCTTGGCCCGGACCTTATGTGGCGCGACTTCAACGACACGAATCAAGCGACCGGCCTGGCGACAAGGGCTGCCAGGGCTGGTTTGANCGTGTCTCTANACAGGAGATAAAAATGCCCAAGCTGAANACCAAAAGCGGTGTGAAGAAACGCTTCAAAATCACCGCAACCGGCAAGATCAAGCACGGTGTTGCGGGCAAACGCCACCGTCTGATAAGCCACAATGCCAAGTATATCCGTCAAAACCGCGGCACCTCGGTTGTTTCCGAAGCCGACACCAAGACGATCAAAAAATGGGCCCCTTACGGGCTCGACTGATCGCATAAGGAGATAGAGATATGCCTCGCATCAAACGCGGCGTTACCACGCGCGCCAAGCACAAGCGGATCCTCGATCAAGCCAAGGGCTATCGCGGTCGTCGCAAGAACACCATCCGGATCGCCCGTCAGGCGGTCGAGAAAGCTGGTCAGTACGCCTATCGCGACCGCAAGGTTAAGAAGCGCAGTTTCCGCGCCCTGTGGATCCAGCGTATCAACGCTGCTGTGCGCGCTGAAGGTCTGACCTATTCGCAATTCATGCACGGCGTGAAGCTTGCCGGGATCGAGTTGGATCGCAAAGTCATGGCCGATCTTGCCATGAACGAAGAAGCGGCGTTCAAAACGATCATCGCTCAGGCGAAAGCGGCGCTGCCCGCTTAAGCGGACAAACCCCGCGCCCCGCGCCGATATACGGCCATACAAAAG
>JABSPI010000218.1 GCA_013214365.1 Erythrobacter sp. | reverse complement strand
AAGCCGCCCGGAATACGGCCGGCGGCAGAGAATTTTTCCTGATAGTGAACGGTCAGCGGGAAGAAGTCTTGGCCTTCCTTGACGCTCTTGGCGGCGGTCACGGCGCACAGCACCACGGTTTCGCCATAAGTGGCCAGAACAGCGCCGTCGGCTTGACGGGCAATACGGCCTGTTTCCAGAGTGAGGGTCTTTCCGCCCCACTCCAGCGATACGGTTTTCGTGTCGAACATTGATTTTCCTTTTGAACCCGCACGGCCTTATTGCGCGCACGGGGCCTCTCTTGTCTGGTCGTATTGCGGTGGCAGAGAACGGTGTCCCACTTTCTGCTGCGATACGTCCAATGCCGGGTAAACCGTCCCGGTCCGGTTTGGGGCGTGGTTTTCGAAAGCCCCAAGGCTGGATCACCGAATTGTGACCCGTGCCCCGAAAGAACGCGCCTCTTTTATCAGGTTCGTTCTTGTTTGGTCACATCGCGGTCGCGAAAACCGGTTCCCACTTTTCGCTGCGATGCTCCCGGTCTTGTTTGGTCACATCGCGGTCGCGAAAACCGGTTCCCACTTTTCGCTGCGATGCTCCCCATATGCAAGAAGCGGCCCCGTTTGGGACCGCCTCTCAAATTCTTACTTACGCAGACCCAGCTTCTGGATCAGGGCGTTGTAGCGCTCCACATCTTTCTTCTTGAGGTAGGCAAGAAGATTGCGGCGCTTGTTCACCATCATCAGCAGACCACGACGCGAGTGATTGTCTTTGTGGTTGGCTTTGAAGTGCTCGGTGAGGTTGCGGATACGCTCGGTGAGGATCGCGACCTGGACTTCTGGTGAACCGGTGTCGCCCTTGGCTTGGGCGTTGTCTTTGATAATTTCAGCTTTGCGTTCGGGTGCTACCGACATTGTGTTTCTTTCTACTCTGCGACATCGGGAAGGTTAAACCCCCGGACAACCTTGGCGGTCCCATCCAACACTTCCACCAGCGCCACCGGAACATGATCCAGCATCGCACAATAGAGCCCGGATGATTGGGGCAATCCAGACACGACCCGCCCCTGTCGGAGCGCCTGCGCATTTGTCTGGGTGAGGGAAAGGGCCGGGATGTCGTCCAGCCCCGCCTCTAACGGCAGGAGTAGGTCAGATAGTTGCGCGCCATTAGCAATTTCGTTCAGTTTGTCCAGCGAAATCGCATCGCGTTCGAGGAACGGACCCGCTTTTGTCCGGCGCAGATAGGTAACGTGACCGCAGGTTCCAAGAGCACGGGCAATGTCGCGGGCGAGGCTGCGGATATAAGTGCCTTTGGATACGTGGGCGGTGAGAGTGATTTCGCCCACCGCATCCTCTTGCGCATCCCCTCGCGCAATCGTGAGCGCGTGGATTGTGACCGCGCGGGTTTTCAGCTCCACCACCTCCCCTGCCCGCGCCAGATCATAGGCGCGCTTGCCATCGACCTTGAGCGCGGAATAGGCCGGGGGCACCTGCTCGATCGGGCCGGTGAAACGCGGCAACACGCCCGCCAATGCGGCGCGCTCGGGGATCACTTCGCTTCGCTCGATGATCTCGCCCTCGGTGTCGAGCGTATCGGTTTCCTCGCCAAAACGGATCGTAAATTCGTAAATCTTGCTCGCATCCAGCATTCGGCCTGCCAGCTTGGTCGCCTCGCCCAGAGCAATCGGCAGAACGCCTTCGGCCAGCGGATCCAAAGTCCCGCCATGGCCCACTTTCGTCTTGGCAAAGCCGCCTTCACGCAGCACCCGCTTGACCGCGCCCACGGCCTGCGTCGAGCCAAGCCCGCGCGGCTTGTCGAGAATGATCCAGCCATGCGGGGCGGGCTTTAACGCAGGTTTCTTTTGATTAGTCACCCGCGCCCTCTAGCCAAAGGCTGCGCAAACCGCCAATCCTTAACCCCGCAATGCAAGATGATTTTGACCTTTTGATCGTGGGCGGCGGCATTAATGGCGCCGGGATCGCGCGCGATGCGGCCGGGCGCGGCATGTCGGTATGCCTGGTTGAGAAGGATGACTTGGCTCAGGCCACTTCGAGCGCATCGACCAAGCTGGTCCATGGGGGGCTGCGCTATCTGGAACATTATGAATTTCGGCTGGTGCGCGAAAGCCTGATCGAGCGCGAGCGATTGCTGGCCATTGCGCCGCATATCATCTGGCCGCTGCGCTTTGTCCTGCCGCATGATGCAGGGTTGAGGCCCAA
>JABSPI010000217.1 GCA_013214365.1 Erythrobacter sp. | reverse complement strand
TGATTGTCAGACTTACCATGCGGAATAGCGGGCGGAGCTCTTCACTGGTCAAATCTTCCCTCAGTTCGTCCCTAACCTATCGGGAATGTAGCCGGGGATAGCTCCCGCTTTGTGAGCGGTTACTCGGTGCTCGCGATCGTCTGTGTGCCCGGTGTAATAGCTGCCATCGTTGCATCTGAGGATGTGGGTGTGGAAGGGCATTTTGTGTCCTTACCATGGGCGAGCGTCCTTCGACAGGCTCAGGACGAACGGAGGTGGGGCATTGGTTGGACGGCGAATTGCTTTGACTTTTGCCCCGATAACCCCCATTTGGCCGCCCAAGCACGAAACGCACCCTTAGCCAGCGTGAAGCGGCGGCTCTGAGCCTTACCCGCCCCGGCTTGCGTGTTCGACCACACCTCTACAGCTTCCCTATTCACGCGGGCGGTTTGCAACCAACCCGCGCTTCGCAACGCCGTGTATTCAGGCGCTGCGTTGTCCGCACATATTGCGAGTTACCATGACACATTTCGAAGATCTCGGGCTGTCGCAGCCCGTTCTCCAAGCCCTTGACCTCAAGGGATATTCCACCCCCACACCGATTCAGGAGCAGGCCATTCCGCCGGTTCTGGAAGGGCGCGACCTGCTCGGCATTGCCCAGACCGGGACGGGCAAAACAGCGGCTTTCATGCTGCCCAGCATTGATCGCCTGCGCGAATCTGAAAACCGCATTCCGTTCAAATCATGCCGGATGCTGGTGCTGGCCCCGACGCGCGAATTGGTGCAACAAATCGCCACCAGCGCCAAGGATTATGGCGCGCTTGCCGGGCTCAAAGTGCAATCGATTGTCGGCGGCACATCGGTCAATAAAGACCGCAACAAATTGCATCGCGGAACCGACATTTTGATCGCGACACCGGGGCGTTTGCTCGACCTGATCGATCAAAAGGCGTTCAATTTGAACGGGGTTGAAGTGCTGGTTCTGGATGAGGCGGATCAGATGCTCGACCTGGGCTTTATCCATGCCCTGCGCCAGATCAACCGGCTCGTGCCCAAGGATCGCCAGACTTTGTTCTTCAGCGCCACCATGCCCAAGCAGATCAAGGAATTGGTGTCGGGCTATTGCACCAATCCGGTGCAGGTCTCGGTCACGCCCGAAAGCACGACGGCGGAGCGGATCGAACAATATCTGTTCATGGTGCAACAGGATGAAAAACAGGCTTTGATCGAATTGATCCTGTCGCGTCGTCACGGCGTTCCGGGCGATTTTGAACGCGTGCTGATCTTCACCCGGACCAAGCATGGGGCCGACCGCGTGGTCAAAAAGCTGGGCCGCGCGGGGATCGCCGCCAACGCCATTCACGGCAACAAATCGCAACCCCAACGCCAGCGCGCATTGGATGAATTCCGGCGCGGTAAGACCAATATCCTGATTGCCACCGATGTGGCCGCGCGCGGGATTGATATTCCCGGCGTTAGCCACGTGATCAATTACGAATTGCCCAATGTGCCCGAACAATATGTCCACCGCATCGGACGCACGGCGCGCGCGGGCAAAGATGGTGTTGCCATCGCCTTTTGCGCCGAGGATGAACGCGCATATCTGAAAGATATTCGGCGCAAGACCGGGGCGGAGCTGGATCGTTTGCCGCTGCCCGATAATTTCCGCGCCGTGGTAGAAGGCGAGGGGCCGACCAAACCGCCCCCGCGCGGCCAAACGCGCGTGTCGAAGAAAAAGATCAAACCCAAACCCGCCGGCGCACCGCGTCCTGAGGGGGGATCAAAACCGAAAAAACCCGGCGCCAAGCACCAAGCGCGCAAGGGCAAGCCCGCCGGTAAACCCGGCGCAAATTCAGGCGGCAGGCCCAGTGGTAAACCCGGCGGCAAACCCGGCGGCAAAGGCGGGGGCGGACGGTTTCACAAACGCCGCGGTTCCGGTGGCCGGCCCAATGGTGGTGGACGCTCCAACGCCGGCTGATACGCAGAGCGGGAAAAATCCACACTGCAAAGTGCTGCACAAAGAAAAATAATTGTTGTGTTTACATAACAAATTGCGTATTAAACTCGCATGTCGAGGGTAATACACAATCGAATCGCTATGTTTCGAGCCGATGTGGGCCTGAGCCGCCGCGACCTTGCTGAGATCGTCGCGGTCAATCCGCAGACGATCGGCTTTCTTGAGCGCGGCGATTACAAGCCGAGCTTGGAACTTGCGCTTGCGATTGCCGAACATTTTGGCGTGGCGGTTGAGGATATCTTTGCGTTTCAGCCGTTTCCCTCGCTGTCCGAACAGCTCAAGAGGGGATCGTAAGCATGGCCTATCGCTCGGATCGCGGAATAGAATGGATCGACCGCGTAACCAAACGCATGACGCAAACGCCCGATGGCGCTGACCGACTGTTACGCTGGTTGGTAGTGGGATTTGG
>JABSPI010000216.1 GCA_013214365.1 Erythrobacter sp. | reverse complement strand
TCATCACCGCAATGTAAGAATTGGCCCGGTCGAGCGCCGGCGCCGCTTTGCACAAAACCGCGGCCGCCGCCTGCAATCCAGCAACCAGCCCCTGTGCCGCCGCCTCTTCATATCCGGTCGTCCCGTTGATCTGCCCCGCGCAATAAAGACCCGGGATCGCACGCAATTGCAGGTCAGGGGTCAATGCACGCGGATCGATATGATCATATTCGACCGCATAACCGGGAACCACCATCTCAACCGTTTCGAGCCCCGACATCGACCGCAACATGTCCAGTTGCACATCCACCGGCAAGGAAGTGCTGACCCCATTGGGATAGACCATGTGCGAGGCCAAACCCTCGGGCTCGAGAAAGACCTGGTGACCGTCACGGTCGCCGAAACGGTGGATCTTGTCCTCGATCGATGGGCAGTAACGCGGGCCCGCGGCGTCAATCGCGCCCGAAAACAATGGCGAGCGGTCGAGGTTCGCCCGAATCAAATCGTGCGCACGTTGATTGGTGCGGGTGATCGCGCAAAACACTTCGGGGTTGGCCCGCCGCTTGGTCAGCGGGGACATGGTCCACTCCTCCCCGTCGGAAGGCTGCACCTCAAGCTGGGCCCAATCAATCGTGCGGCCATCCAGACGTGGCGGTGTGCCGGTCTTGAGCCGTGCCATCGGNAGGTCAGCTGCGCGCAATTGCTGCGCCAAGCGGGTCGCNGCATTCTCCCCNATNCGGCCGCCTTCAAAACGCTCCTCTCCGCGGAACAGCACGCCGCCAAGGAAGGTCCCGGTGCACAGCACCACGCGCGGAGCCCTGAGCACATCGCCGCTCGCCAGCTCAAGCCCGCAAACCCGTTCACCGCGCATAACCAGCGCCGCCGCCTCGCCTTCAATCAAGGTGAGATTGTCTTGCGCGCGCACGATCCGCTGCGTGCACGCCTTGAACAGATCGCGGTCCGCCTGAACCCGCGGACCCCACACCGCGCTTCCTTTCGAGCGGTTGAGCATGCGGTAATGGATCGCGCCGGCATCCGCCGCACGGCCAATCACCCCATCAAGCGCATCGACCTCGCGCACCAAATGCCCTTTACCCAGCCCGCCAATCGCCGGATTGCAGCTCATCGCGCCGATCGCATCGAGGTCGAAACTGACCAAACCAGTGCGCGCGCCCATCCGCGCTGCGGCGCAGGCTGCCTCCACACCGGCGTGTCCTCCGCCGATCACCAGAACATCGAAATCATGCATGAGCCGCCAAATAGGCTCTCAAGCCGGCACAGTCAAAACTGTTTCACGTGAAACATCGCAGGCGCGTTTCAGGCACCCCCGCGAAACGTCATCACTTGCCGATACAGAACCGCCCAAACAAAGCATCGAGCATATCCTCTGTGGTTGCTTTTCCAATCAGACGATCGAAACCCAGCCGCGCGCGGCGCAACTCCTCCCCCACCAAAAGCGGGTCGCTCAAGCTGCGCGCTTCCTCCAATGCGGTCAACGTCTCACACAACCTTGCATGTTGCCGCGCATTAAGAGCCGCCTCACCCGGCCGCGGCAAACGGTTCTGCGCAAATCCGACCAGATCTTCTTTTAAAGCCCCCACTCCCTCTCCGCTTACGGCAGAAATGGTGTGGCGTGCATTCGCCTTGGGAATGTAATCATCCGCGTCGCACCGCGCCGCCACCTCCCAAGCATCCGCCGGACCCGTGCCCTCTTCACCGAGCCAGAGCACGCAATCGGCCCTTTCAATCTCGCGCGCGGCGCGCTCGATCCCGATGGCCTCGATTTCCTCGGCCGCTGAATTGCGCAAACCCGCAGTGTCGACGAAAGTAAACGGCACGCCGCTAATCGCCACGCTGCGCTCAATCACATCGCGCGTCGTGCCCGCAATAGGCGAAGTGATTGCCGCCTCGCTTTCAATTAAAGCATTGAATAGGGTAGACTTTCCAGAGTTTGGGGGGCCGCCCAACGCAACCCGAAACCCCTCTTTCAATCGCTCGGATCGCGGACGATCGCAAAATTGGGCCAATTCATCAGCCAAACCGCTTAAATCGCGCGAAAACGCATCAGGCAAACCCCCGACATCGTCTTCATCGGAAAAGTCCAGCGCGGCCTCAACCAAAGCCGAGAGACGCAGAACCCGTTCACGCCAAGCCTCAACCCGGCCCGACAGCGCCCCGCCCACGCTCGCCAAAGCAGCCATGCGCTGAAGCTCGGTTTCGGCTTCGAGCAAATCGGCAAGCCCCTCCGCCTCAGCCAAATCGATCCGCCCATTAGCAAAGGCCCGGCGGGTAAACTCCCCCTCCTCAGCCGGCCGCAATCCCTCCATCACAGCCAGAGCGGCGCTCACCCCGGCCAGCACTGCGCGCCCGCCATGACAGTGCAATTCTGCCAAATCCTCACCAGTGGCCGTGCCTGGCCCGGGAAACCACACAACCAAGGCCTCATCGAGCATCTGCCCCGCCCCGTCACGCAAACG
>JABSPI010000215.1 GCA_013214365.1 Erythrobacter sp. | reverse complement strand
CGGCTCCAGCAGGAGCGCGAGGTCGAGGTCCGCCGCGCGGCGCAAACCAGCGAAATCGCCCGCGAACAGGCCGAGCGCAATCGCGAAGCCGAAGCCGCTCGGATTGAGGCGAAAAAGCAGGTCGATGCCCAGCAGATTGAAGCCGACCGTTTGGTGGAAGAGGCGCGGATCGATCAGACCCGCGCGCTCGAAATCGCCCGCCAGGAGCAACAGATCGCGGTTCAGAACAAATCGCGCGAGGAAAGCCAGGCGAAAGCCGAAGCCGATGCCGCGCGCGCTTTGGCGGTGGCCGCGGAAGAGCAGGTCATCACCTCGCGCGACAGCGAAGTGGCAGAGCGTGAAAAGAAGATCGAATTGATCGAAGCGGCGAAGGTCGCCGAGCGCGATGCGATCAGCATCAAGGTCGAGGCGCAAGCCGAGAAAGATGCCGCCANNAACCGCGCCGAGGCCGCACGGCTTGAGGCGAAAGGTGACGCCGATGCCGAAATCCTGCGCGCTGAGGCGGACCGTGTGCGCTTCGAAGTCGAGGCGGCCGGTCANCAAGCGGTCAACGAGGCGGCCAATATCCTCTCGATGGATCAGATCAGCCTGCAAACCAAGCTNGCTCTGCTCAAAGTGCTGCCCGAAGTNATCAAGGAAAGCGCCAAGCCGATGGAAGCGATCGATTCGATCAAGATCGTTCAGGTCGACGGGCTCACCCAAAATGGTGGCGGTTCTTCCGGCGCGCCTGCGGGCGGTGCTGGCGGTTCCGGCGGTGGCTCGGGAAATCTGGCGAGTGACGCGGTCTCCGCAGCGCTTGCCTACCGCGCGCAGGCGCCGGTGCTCGACGGGCTGATGAAAGAGCTGGGCCTTGACGGCTCCTCGCTCGGGAGCCTTGCACAAGGCGCAGCAGCCGAAGTTGCCCCTGCCAATGACGCGCCCTTGGCCGAGATTGCCAGCGATGTCGAAAGCGGGGCTGAGGATGCCGCAGAGCCGCTTGACGATGCCAAGGGCGAAGCGGCTGAATAAGCCTCGCCTCTAGCCCAAACACAGACCCCGCCGCGCCCATGGGCTTGGCGGGGTTTTGTATTATTTCACCGATAACAAGCGGGTAAGTAATTGGGCCGAATGCAGGGCGCTTGCAGACCGACCGTTTTGCAGGGGACAACGGCAAGAGCCGAAGTTCGGCTTACGACCCAAAATGCGACCAGAGCAGTAAGAATCTGGTTTAGTTTCTCTGAAAATTAGGGAGGTGATTGTTGAAGCTAAGCTATTGGGCTAGCCGTTTTTCCTGGATCGGTTACGGTCTGTGCTACTTCACGATAGGCGATAACATCCAAAATTGCACTTGATGATCAGGATTGTCCTTCCAGTATTCGTCGTTTTGGTCGCAGGCGTCATGCTTTGGAGCTATGCTCGGGGAGATTCGTATTCGGCTTCAACAGTCTTCGAGACTGACCGAAGCCTAGACAAGGTCCTGACGTGCATTTCCAGCACTGGCAGCGGCATCAAAATGGATTTGAAGCCGGTCAGTATCTGCAAGACGACCAGCAGGCGCCATTGTCCTATGGGAGGCACCTACGTCTCCGAGGATCGGCAGATGCGTTTGACTGTTCAACAGTCTCTATTGGGTGATGTCCGTATTAGCGTCTCACATAATCAGCCCCTGACGAAGTCCGCGGTCGATGCGCTGAATGCATGTGCGCGTTAAGTCCGCTTCCACCCCCATGACCTGACGCCCTAGGTTGATTGTCGGAACCTATGAGCGGACTGGCAGCTTACTTTGGATTATCACAATAAACCGGACTGGCGGTTCACGACCCAGTTGCGGGAGGATCATCAGGCCACGCTGCGGGCGGTCCGCGCCCGGATCCGCGAGCTGCTGATGCAGGAGGTCCACCGGGGCCGGCTCTTCAGCACCGACCCGGCGCTCTTGACCTTCGTCCTGGCGGCGGCGGTC
>JABSPI010000214.1 GCA_013214365.1 Erythrobacter sp. | reverse complement strand
GGCTACCAGCCCAACTGTCAAACAATTGCACCGCCTCGGCACCGGCATCGATCTGCCCGCGCAAATAGGTAACCGAAACCTCGATAATTGCATCGCAGATCGCCTGCATACGCGCCGGATCCCGGTAAGCCAGAAGGCGTGCCGGCCCCTGATCTTTCGATCCCTCGCCCGCAATCATATAGGTCGCCACCGTCCATGGCGATCCCGCAAAGCCGAGCATGGTGACATCGGGACCAATGTGCTCACGGGTCAAACGCACCGTTTCATAGATCGGATCGAACCGCTCATAGGCGCTGGTGAAGGACGACAATTCGGTCTCGAGCAAGGTTGGGCTGAGCTTAGGCCCCTCGCCCGCCAAAAATTCGAGCCCCTGCCCCATTGCGTGAGGAACAATCAAAATGTCCGAAAACAAAATCGCCCCATCAAACCCAAACCGGCGAATGGGCTGCACCGTAATCTCGGCGGCCGCCTCGCTGTCATAGACAAGTTCGAGAAATCCACCCTTTTCGGCACGCAAAGCGCGATATTCGGGCAGATAACGACCCGCCTGACGCATGAGCCAGACAGGCGCGACTTCTTGGATATTCCCCTTAAGGGTTTCTAACAAAGGTCCAGGCATGCGTTCCTCTAAACAAATAAATTATAATTTTAAAAGGGATGATGGGATTTGTTGGCCCTGTGGAAAGCGGGAAAAACCCAGCCCTGCCCGATTTGTCCTGAACTTGAAAGCGTTTTGCACCTTTGCGACTCCGCACAATTCCAAGGTCAAGTTTAAACCATCCCCACTATCCTCAACCTGTCGAAAGATGCCATTCCTGTCGAGAAACAGCTTGGAAAATTTGCTGAGAATGGGGAGGGAAACTCGTCCCCGCCTTGTCGACAATTCTATCCCATGGTTTATGCGACAAGCTTTCCACAGGGGTTTTGCCTATCTCGGCTGTGCCCGGATCGAATTGATCATAACAGATTCGCGGCAGGTTTTTGACGCTGACTAAAACAGGATGTTCACCACGTTCCATGGCTCGTCTCAATCTTCATCTTGTCTCCGATTCCACCGGTGAAACGCTGGAGATGATCGCCAAGGCCGCCTTGGCGCAATTCGACGATCCCAGCGTCAATCGGCATTTTTGGCCAATGGTGCGCTCGCGCCAGCATCTCGACCGGATCGTGCCCGATCTGGCTGANAATCCTGGCCTCGTTCTGTTCACTCTGGTCAATCCTGAAACCCGCGCCCGGCTGGAGGAACATTGCCGCCATCTGGGCNTGCCCGCAGTGCCCGTGCTCGATCAGGTGACCGCTGCGCTTGAGGCGCAATTGGGTCAGGAAGCGCATGGTCGCCCGGGACGCCAGCATTTGATGGATGCCGATTACTTCAAACGCGTTGACGCGATCCAATACACGATCGCGCATGATGACGGCGTGGGGCATGAAGATTGGGAAGAGGCCGATATTGTTCTGGCCGGTGTGTCACGCAGCTCCAAAACCCCGACCAGCATCTATCTCGCCAATCGCGGTTATAAAGTCGCCAATATTCCGCTGGTGGTTGAAAGCCCGCCGCCCAAGGCTTTGTTCGGCTTGCGCAAACCGCTCGTGGTTGGGCTCACCACTGCGCCCGAACGCCTGGTTCAGATCCGCCGGAACCGGCTGTTATCACTGAACGAGGGTACACAGACCGCTTATGTCGATAACGACACTGTGAAATCCGAAATTCAATTCGCCCGGCGCATGTTTGCCGATAATGGCTGGCCAGTGATCGATGTCACACGCCGTTCGATCGAGGAAAGCGCAGCTGCCATCATCCGTCTGGTTCAGGAGCGCGAGCGCAAAGATCGCCAATTGGGGGGTGTCGCCAAACCGATATGAGCCAAACCGACCTCATCCTTGCCTCCAAATCCTCCTCGCGCCGCGCCATGCTTGACGCAGCCGGCGTGACATATCGTTCTATCCCCGCTGATATTGATGAGCGCGCGCTCGAAGCCGGTCTGGAAGGCGTATCCCCTGCACATATCGCCGAGGCGCTTAGCGTCGCCAAAGCCGCAGCGATTGCTGCGCAGCACCGGGATGCTTTGGTTTTGGGAAGCGATTCGCTGGTCGTGGTCGATGGGCAAAGGTTCGACAAACCCGCCGACCGTGCCGATGCCGCGGACCATTTGCGGTTCTTTTCGGGCAAGGTGATGCATCTCCACAGCGCTGCGGCTCTGGTGCGCGCGGACACTTGCGAATGGAGCGGGACCGCCTGCGCGCAGTTGCATATGCGCGAGTTGAGCGAGGAATTCATCGCGCACTACCTCGAATGCGAATGGCCCGACATTGGCTACACAGTGGGATGTTTCCGGATTGAGGCGATGGGCGTGCAATTGTTCGACCGGATCGAGGGTGATCAATTCACCGTGCTGGGCATGCCGCTTCTGGCTGTGTTGGAGGCGCTGCGCGAACAGGGTGCTTTGCTGACATGAGCGGCGCGGGCCCGCTTGCGCAGGTGATCGGTGATCCGATTGCGCAATCCAAGTCGCCGGTCATTCACCGCTTCTGGCTCGAGAAGCTGGGGCTTGCCGGCGACTACACGGCGCAGCATGTGACCCCCGCTCAATTGGCCGATTATCTTGCTGACATGCGCACACGTTCCGATTGGGCGGGCTGCAATGTCACCATGCCGCACAAACAGGCGATCATTCCCCTGCTTGATCGGCTGGATCCGGTGGCGGCGCGATTGGCGGCGGTCAATACGGTGGTGCGCGAGGATGATGGTTCGCTCACTGGCTACAACACTGATGCCGGCGGGTTTCTCGAACCGCTGCGCACACAGCTTGCGCAAACCCACCTGTTCCGCATGGCGCGTATTTTTGGCACTGGCGGCGCGGCGCGGGCGATCATCGCGGCTTTGGCGGGCCATGGCTTCACTTTGGTGGTGGCCGGGCGCAATCCGGACAAGGCCCGCGCTTTGCTCGATGAACTCGCACCCAGGGGTGAACATCACGCGGTCCATCTTGGCCATTTTGAGCAAGCCACCGATTTTGCCTTCGATGACCGCGAGAATTGCCTTGATCTGGTGGTCAATGCCTCACCCTTGGGCATGTCCGGCCAACCTGAGTTGGCGGTGGATATCAGCCATGCCCCGCCCGGCTCAATCATCTATGACATCGTCACCAGCCCGCGCGACACCGCTCTTTTGCAAAGCGCACGCCAAGCCGGGCACCCCACAATTGAGGGTTTGGCCATGTTGGTCGGTCAGGCGGCTATAGCTTTTGAAAAATTTTACGCCGCCCCTCCCCCGCGCGAATATGACGCGCAATTGTTTGAGCTTTTGTCCGCATGAACCCAACCAATCCATCGCGCCCAACGATCATTGGCCTGACCGGTTCGATCGGTATGGGTAAATCCACTGTGGCCGCCATGTTTGCCGCCGCCGGCGTGCCGCTGTTTGATGCCGACGCGCAGGTGCGCGCCATGCAGGGGCCCGGCGGCGAATTGGTCGACGCGATCGAGGCAGCCTTTCCCGGATCAACCAATGAAAACGGCGTCGACCGTGATGCGCTGGGCCAATTGGTGTTTGGTGATCGCGACAAGCTGGCCCGGCTTGAGGGCATTGTCCACCCGGCCGTGGGCGCCAAGCGCGGGCAATTTCTGGCGGACAACAAAGCCGCTGAATTGATCGTGTTCGACATCCCTTTATTGTTCGAAGGCGATGGGCACAAAGCGGTGGATGTGATCGTGGTCGTCTCCGCCCCCGCCGCCGCGCAGCGCGAGCGCGTGCTCGCCCGGCCGGGCATGACGGTCGAGAAATTTGAACACATATTGGGATTGCAAATTCCCGACTCGCAAAAGCGCGAAGGCGCCGATTACATAATCGACACCGGCCAAAGCCTTGCCCAAACCGAGACGCAGGTGCGCGCTTTGGTTGAGACCCTGCGCGCGCAGCGCAAATAGCCGCCAATCTCGAGCGATTTGATCGCAGCCCCCTTGCCATGGGGCGCGCATAGGTGGATAATCCGGCAAATGCGTGAAGTGATTTTCGACACTGAAACCACCGGCCTTGATCCCAAAACGGGCGACCGGATGGTTGAAATCGGATGCGTTGAAATGGTTGG
>JABSPI010000213.1 GCA_013214365.1 Erythrobacter sp. | reverse complement strand
TTCTGATTATAAGGATCAAGCAGGTTGTGCGTGATCATCGGATCACCGGTCAATTCCTCGACAAAATCGCTCGCCGGGTCGACCAGCCGCCAGCGATCGGGAATTGGCACGCGTGCAGGCGAAAATGCTTGGGGCGGCGGAGCGCGCACTGCGCCTAGATTTTCCTGATCGATGCGGTCGGGCAATTCGGGGGTAAAACCGGGCCGCATGCGCCCCTCGATCACCCCATTGTCGATCTCTTGCGGGTCGGTGTCGGCGGTGGTGTTCAGCCCCTCGCCTACGCTTTCATTGTGCTCATCTTCATTGTGCTTAGCTTCATCGCGCTCATTGCCGCTTTCCTGCGCCTCACCGGATGGCGGGGTGTCCGCAGAGTTGGGCGCACCTGTATCCTGAGCCACGGGTTGAGCCATAACAGCAAGCGGGAGAAGCGAGAGCAGCGCCATCGTCACAGCCCCTCGCAAACATTTTGCGCCGCATCGTCGAGGAACGGTGCGAACGGGCAATTGATATAACGCAGCCGGACCTCACGACCGCCCACATTGACCACAATGCGATCGGCCCGAATTTCGGGGGGCGCATTGTTCACGGTTCCGGTGCGCAGGCCGGCATTGTGCAGGCCCAAAAAGCTGATCATGTCATCCTGATCGATGCCGTCGCCCGACACGCCCAATCCGCCGATCAATTGACCCCCGCGATAGACCGGAACCGAGCCGGGGAAGATTTGGATCCCATTGCCTAGCCGCGTCTGTACCCCGTTTGCATTGGGGACCTGAGTGCATGCACGCGGCGTATCAGGGCTCGGCGTGCCATCAGGGGCCTTTGCACCTAGGACAAAACCCAAATGCTGCCCCAGATTTTCAAGCACAAGCGCCGATTGCAGCCCGGTAGAAAATGGATTGAACTGCTCAATCGGGCGCGACAACGGGCCGTTGGGCGTGCCCACTTCACCATCAGGAAAATAGGGCCGCGCCAGATTACCGCCCGACCGATCTGCAAATGCAAATTGACCGGTCAACGCATTGGGATCATCGAGAAAATCACGCACGCGCGCGACAAATTCGGGCACTTCGCCATCCCCGGCCAGCAATTCCTCAGCTGCGAAGGAACCGGAGAAGAAATTGGCGGTGCGCGCCTTTTGCAGGCTTACATCAGTGCCGAAAATCGGCGCGTCGGGCGAACGGACAATGCCCAAAATCTGTCCGCGCGTATCCACGAGGCTGATGCTGACTTGTGCGCGGCTGTCGAGCGGGCGACGGATTTGCGCGCGGGCACGGGTCATTACCTTGAATGCCTCTTCGAGGATCGCGCTGGCCTCATTCTGCGTGATGGGTTCGGCGATATCGGCCGCATCGGTTCCGCCGCGGACAGGGAAGCGATTGCCGCCCACCCCATCGGTCAGAACGAAGGCATCCGCCAGCGCAAATTCGCTATCATTTGAGGCGCGAATGCCAGAAGCTTCGGTGCCATAGGCGGTGCCAGCGCGGATTGTGCCGTCGAAATAACCGATCACCGGTTGGGTTTCGCCCGGCGTGCCAACGAAGCTGGCATTGGTGACATCGCTCAGGCCGTTATAAGTCGCATCGGTATAGCGCAGCGATGTGCCATCAGCAGAAATACGGTCTGCGCGGATTTCCACCGGCGCCTCAAAACCGACCGTTCCGGCCAGCGCGATCATTTCATCCGTGTCAATATCAACATCGAGCGTGTTGAGGTCGAGCCCGTATTCCGCATCCGCCGCCACCCCGATGCCTCCGACCACAACCCCGTTTTTGTAAAGCGGAAAGCCGCCCGGATCAGCCGCGAGACCCAAGGGAGAGCGTTGCGGGCCAATCATACCATCCGATGCCCGAGCCACCATGTCCGAACAGGGCAGTTGGCTAAATTGCACCCCGAAGAGCGGCCCGCTCTCCAACCCGATTGTGGTGGGCGCAGGGGGAAAATGCTCTTGCACGATTTGCGAGGCAACGCGGGTCGAAAAGGCATTGCCGCCACTGGACAAATAGGCGCCCGTTATCGCCTTGGCGATCGCCGCGCCGGCGGCGGGGATGATTTCAAGACCTTGAATATCGGCATTATCGCCATTGGGGGCATCCGGGATCGCCACTGCATCGCGCGATCCGGGCATCTTGAACACCGCCAACACATTGCCAACCCGGTCAACCACCGCAATGGTTGCGGGCA
>JABSPI010000212.1 GCA_013214365.1 Erythrobacter sp. | reverse complement strand
ACGGTGGATGCGAGAATCGGTCGATCGGATGCGAATCGCAAGAAAATGGCGGTGCTCAAACCCGGCGCAAGCCGCGGTAAGCACGCCGTGACCGGGAGGGGTGATGAATTTTCTGGCTTCTAAGGCGCAATTGCGCGCCAGTTTCCTGCGCTGGTCGCTGTTTCTGGTCCCGCTGATCGTGCTGTTGGGCTTCACCGCCGGACGGCTGGGCAGCCCGGATACGGTGTGGTTCCAAAGTCTGACCAAGCCTGCCATTTTCCCGCCGCCCATGTGGTTCGGAATTGTCTGGAGCGTGCTTTATGTGATGATCGGGTTCGCCCTCGCTTTGGTGGCCAGCGCATGGGGCGCCTATGGCCGCGGGATGGCGATCATCCTGTTTGCGCTGCATTTTCTGGGCAATCTGGCGTGGACCTATGTGTTTTTCGGGCTGCAGGATATGACTGCGGGCCTGTATGTTTTGATCTACACTGTCGTCAGCCTGCTGGTGGTGATCGCGGCGTTTTGGCGGGTGCGGCGATGGGCCGGTGTGATGCTCTTGCCCTATCTTGCATGGGTGATGTTTGCGAGCGTGCTCAATTATCAATTCATTGTCGAAAATCCCGATGGCGGGCCGGGCGATGGCGCGGGCGCGGCGCAGCGGATCGAATTGTAACCGGGCGCACAGGCCCCCACCCAAGCGCGCAAAGCATCCAAGCACGGAAAGCAGCCAAGCGCGCACAGCATCCAAGCACGCAAAATCGCCGCCCGGCGCCACATCCCCCCTTTACGAACCGGCTTGCCATCGCCACATAGCATTCCATGCAAAGCGAAAACCCAATCATCGCCGACTTCGTCAAAATCGCCAACAGCGCTGCGGGCACGATGGCCGGCATGACGCGTGAGGCGCGTGAAAACGCCCGCGAACGCATGCGCGAGGCGCTNGGCGGGGTTGATTTCGTCAGCCGCGAAGAGTTCGAAACGGTCAAGGCGATGGCGCAAAAGGCGCGCGAACAGGCCGATGCGCTTGAGGCGAAGATCGCCGAACTCGAAGCCAAGCTCGACAAATAAGCCGGCCATAGGAGGCAGCGCGGATGAACCTGCGTGCCCCGGCCATTTTACTAGCCGCAAGGCCGCATGGCGAAAGCGCGGTGATCGCGCGGCTATTGACCCAAAATCACGGCATGATCGCGGCCTATATTGCGGGCGGGCGCGGGCGACAATTGCGCCCCGTAATGATCCCGGGCAATGCGCTTGAGGCCGAAATCCGCGCCAAATCCGACCACCAATTGCCCTTTGCCAGGGTCGAATTGGTGACCAGCCGCGCACCGTGGATGACCGAACCCTTGCCCGCGGCCGCGATCGCCTGGGCCTGCGCGCTCAGCGCCAGCACGCTGCCCGAGCGCAATCCCTATCCCGCGCTCTACACCGCGCTGGATGGATTGCTGGCGGCGATTTGCCATGCCCCTTCGGCGCGCGGCTGGCTGGCGGCGATGGTGACCTATGAGGCGATGGTGCTGCGCGAATTGGGTTATGGCGGGATGAAGCCCGACATAAATGCCGATTTTGCCACCCAGTTTGAAACTTTTCGCACTCTTCACCGGCCGATCCGCGACCATTTGTTTGCCAGCCAGCCGCGCGATGTTATGGCCGCCAGAGTGGCGCTGGGCGAGAGGCTGGCGCGGATTATCTAGCGCGGATTATCTCGCGTGGTTTATCTAGCGGGGGGCCTCGCATCAGGGGTATGCCGTGCGGATTATCGGGCGCGGGACATGCCATCGGGGCCATGATCCCGATACAGGCGAAATGAGGGATATATGAAGGTTGCAATTCTTCCCGGAGACGGCATCGGGCCCGAAGTCACCCAAGAAGCGGTGCGCGTGATCGAGGCGCTGGGCCTTGCCGGGCTCATTTTGTTCGAAGGCGATGTCGGCGGGGCCGCCTATCACCGCCACGGCCATCCTTTGCCCGATGAAACCCTGACCATTGCGCGGTCATGCGATGCGGTGTTGTTTGGCGCGGTGGGCGATCCCTCTTGCGACAAGCTGGAGCGGCATTTGCGCCCCGAACAGGCGATTTTGGGGCTGCGCAAGGAATTGGACCTGTTTGCCAATTTGCGCCCGGCCAAAGTGTATCAGGGGCTCGAACATCTCTCCCCGCTCCAGCCTGATCTGGCGGGGCAGCTGGATATGATGATCGTGCGCGAGCTGACCGG
>JABSPI010000211.1 GCA_013214365.1 Erythrobacter sp. | reverse complement strand
TACGCAAGAATTGTGCAAGCATAAATTTTGGCAATTTCTGAACCCCGGCAAAGTTACGCCGGTGGCATGAAAAAAATTGCCGCCCTCCTTGCCGCTGTGCAGTTTGCCTTGATCGCTTCACCGAGCTTGGCGCAGCCTAATGTGGACAGTGACCGCGGTCGTGCCGGCGTGTTCGATACGGCGGCTCAATCAGGCGAAGCTCGGCCGGATTGCCGCGAGACAACAACATATCGGTGGGTTGAGGAATGGGATCCGCACAAACGGCAATGGGTGCGCATCTCTGAAAGCGTCGTGGTGGGGCCCAGACAAGCACCCACGCAGGTCGCGGCTGCAAACCCGGTTGCCCCGCCCGCAATGGGCCGGGCCGCCGCACGCTATGCGCAATCCAACCCCACCCATGAAGCCGGGCAATTGCTGGGACAATATGGCCCCTTCGTAGTAACCAGCCCCACCCGCGCAGCGATGGTCGGCCACACCGACAGCTCCACCCCGCGCCTGTTTGATGCAATGATGCGTGACTTTCCCCAGCTCGAAGTTTTGGAAATGGTGGAGGCGCCGGGCACGGATAATGATATCGCTAACCTTGCCGTCGGGCGACGGATCCGCGCGGCTGGACTGGCGACCTATGTCCCGCGCGGCGGCTCTGTGCGTTCGGGAGCGGTTGAGCTGTTTCTGGCCGGGGTCGAGCGCCAGATAGATGATGGCGCGGAGTTTGCGGTCCATTCCTGGCTCGACAATCATGGCCGCGAGGCGGACGATTTCGCAGCAGATGACCCCGCTCATCGCATGTATCTCGACTATTATGTCGAAATGGGAATGACGCAGAAGCGGGCGAGCGATTTTTACGCAATGACCAATTCGGTTCCCCATTCGCAGGCCTTGTGGTTGGTCGCAGATGATATGCGCTATTGGCTGCGACCGGTTGAGCGCAGTGAGCATGGTGAACGGGCGCATGTGAGCAAGCGGGCCAGTGAGCGCGCTAAGCCTGTGAATGTCAAAATTGCCTATTCCGATGTGAGCGGGGTCTCTTTGGCGCAGTTGTCGATGAACCGCATTGCGCTTGCACAGCTTGACTCGCGCCTCGCTTTTCCATAGGAGCGCGCGCCTGATCTGACTAACCGTAATGGTTGGACAATTATTGGTATCAGTGCAGGTGACGCGATCAACGTCTCGGCACAATGCCAAACCAGTTATTCGAGGATGATATGAAGCGGACTTTCCAGCCCAGCAATCTCGTGCGTGCCCGTCGGCACGGGTTNTTCGCGCGCAAAGCGACCCCGGGTGGCCGCAAGGTTCTTCGCGCGCGCCGTGCACGCGGTCGCAAGAAACTCTCGGCTTAAGCTGACGGTGCGGCGCTGCGGCGCCGGATTGTTTTTGCCTGCGGCCGGCACATGCCGTGCCAGAGTGATCGGCCATTTGGCCATGCGGGCTCCCTTTGGGGGCCCGTTCGCGTTTCCGGTATCCGGGCACTGCACATGACTTGGCCGATAAAGAACGCGGCTGAAAATGAGCTGGACCGAAAATGAACGCCATTTCCATTTATGATTCGGGAACTGGCAGGACTTGCGATAAGCCTCACCTATGACCCGTGTTCTGACCAAGCGCGCTGATTTCCTTGCCGCCAATAAAGGGCTTCGCAATGCCCGCGTGGGTTTTGTTCTGCTCACCCGGCCCAATGGCAATAAGGGTGTGCGTTACGGCATCACGGTGACCAAGAAAATTGGCAATGCGGTGGTGAGAAACCGGATGAAGCGGCGCTTTCGTGAATTGTTGCGCGACGCGCTGCCGGGGCGTGGTCTGCCCGATCACGATCATGTGCTGATCGGCCGTGCAGGCGGGGTTGAGCGCGATTTTCAGACAATGGCGCAGGAATTGGATGTGGCGTTGGAACGGGCCGCAAAGGGCAGGGGCGATCCGCGCCGGGCACGCCGCGGTCCCAGAAGCAGTCGCACCAAAGGGGTGATCGCATGAAATACATCCTGATCTTTATTGCGCGGCTGTGGCAATGGGGACCATCACGCATTTTGCCGCCCACTTGCCGGTATTCACCCTCGTGCAGCCAGTATGCAATCGAGGCGCTGGGCAAATATGGTGCGTTCAAGGGTGGATGGCTCGCGATAAAGCGTATAGGGCGCTGCCATCCGTGGGGCGGGCACGGCCATGATCCGGTTCCTTGAGTGATTCTCTCAGCGTTTCTCTGGGTGATCCTCTTCAAGGGCTGGATTGGTCCAGTGTCATGCCTATATAACACACCGCATTCGTTTTTCGCATTCCAGTTTTTTTAAGGCTTAATCTTGGACAATCAGCGCAATCTCTTGCTCGCCGTCGTGCTTTCCGGGCTGCTGCTTCTCGGCTGGGATGCCGGTATGCGGTATTTCTATCCGCAGCCGGTCGAACCTGTGGCCGCTGCCGATACCAATTCGACCACTGCCACCACCGCTCAAAACGCGGGTGCGCCGGGTCCAGTTGGTGCCAGTGGCACTGAAAATCGCGGTGGCAATTTGGGTGAACTCGCGCCGGCCGCGCAAGGCCCGGTTGATCTTGCTGCGGCCCTCGCTAGTGGCAACCGCATTAAAATCGATGCCCCGCG